>QHMS01000253.1 GCA_003217895.1 Verrucomicrobiota bacterium | reverse complement strand
TGCTCGACTTCTTTGACATGACCGTTGACAAGCAGGGACGGGTGCAGGTCGGTTACGTTGACGGATGCACCGACGGCGCTTGTGCTCAGGCAGCAGCCATCGCGAAAGGCAACGCCTACACCGCCAGAGGCGTGATCGCGCGCCAATCGAGCGGACGCCGGCTCATTGCCAGCTTCGATCCGCCGCATTCCCAAAACGCCAAGTCAGCGCCAGGCATGCCTTCCGTAACGGTGCGGCGAGTAAACTCTGTTGTTCATCTCGCCTGGTCTGAGGCGGACATAGGTAATGCGCGAATCAGCAGCTATCGAATCATGAGAGGCACGGCTAGCGGCGCTGAAACTCTGCTGACAACGGCTTCAGGAAATCAGACAGCCTATGACGACCTTACTGCCACCGATCCGAACCAAACGTATTATTACAAGGTGCTGGCTGTAAACAGCGTTGGCACCTCATGCGGCAACAACGAAATCGCTGCGCCTTACCTCGGCGATACGTGCACTGGTTTGATTGTTCAAAAGACACCGCCGGGTCATCCAGAACAGCCACTTCAGGGACTAGCGCCTGCCTCGCTTGCGATCGATTGGGTTGCCGTCGCAGAGCCTACGGGAACAAACAACCTCATGTTCAAGATGAAAGTGACTAACCTTGCAAGCGTGCCGCCCAACAGCAGGTGGCGAGTTGTTTGGAACTCGTACGCTGCTCAATCGTACGATCCGGCAGCTGAGCAATTCTATGTCGGCATGAGGACAGACGGAAATGGAAACGCCACCTTTGATTACGGCACGATCGCTACAGCCGTCGTCGGCTTGGTTATTGGCGTGCCGACAGAAACTTCCGTCGGTCCGTTGCCCGGGAGCAGCTTCAACGCGGATGGAACAATTACGCTCATCGTACCGAAATCGGCAGTTGGCAGCCCGGCTCCGGGCGACCTGCTTGGAGCTGTCAATGGACGGACGTTTACCGGCGACACGTCGGAGACCCAAAACCTGGAGCGTTCGACGCTGCTGGTAGATCACACCTTCGTCAAAGGGCAACGGGACAACGGACATCCGGCCGCCACGTACACGGTTGTAGGCAACGTATCTTGCGGGCCTTGATGTTTGACGTTTGCACAGGTCGCGTATCGCTATGAGGAAGCATTCGCGCTACGTGTAGCCGGTCTTATCTTCAAGTAGTTCGATCAATTCGCTATTTGATCAACTCACGGGCGTTTTACAGACGCGTGTGGCCGCGTGAGACACGTTGCAATTGTCCGGCGCGAACAGCAGCGGCGCGACGCCAGACTTCTACCGCGCCGGAGCAATAGCAAAAAGGCTTATTTAAGCTGGAAAATAGCGCTGCCTACAACAGTACTGTTGATCTTGATGTCGACGCGATAGGTACCGACTCCAAGTGCACTCGCGCTCAGATTGTACATGTACTGACAGCTACTAATTCTGAAGTTTGAGCCTGTGTCGGCGGAGCCGCTGTAAACAGATTCGTCGATAGCTCCGGTCGTACCCCCGGACGTTCGGGTCAGAGCAATAGTTGCAGCCGGTAACATGCATGTCGCAGCACCGTCTTGGGTCGGTCATGTACGCATCAAGCGCTTGATCGAAGGACCCCCGGCAGGGCGCAAGTCGTGTTGTCATCATAAGCGTGTCTATATTGGTCGTGGCTTCAGGGTGGCGGAAGCCTGAAACACGACATGAATACGCACGCGAAATCCGGCGAACCCCGGCGCATTTTCGTTCTTGCGGACACGCACAATCGTTTGCCGGAAAGCGTGAAACAGATGGCAAAAGATGCAGATGAGATCTGGCATCTTGGCGATGTTTGCGCAGAAGCGATTCTGGATGAGCTGCGCGCGATCGGGCCGCGCGTCACGCTCGTGCGCGGGAATTGTGACAGCAATTTTGATTGGCCGTTGGTCGTCGATCTCGTGCGAGGCGAATTGAAATTTCGCCTGCAACACATTCCGCCCGATCAACCGCCAGACGATGTCGACGTTCTATTGCACGGTCACACGCACGTGCCACGAAACGAAAGGCGCGGAAAGGTTCTGTTTCTCAATCCGGGCTGCGTGACCCGGCCCAACCGCGGCTCGCCGCCGAGCGTAGCCTGGCTTGAAATCGCGGATGGAAGAATCGATTGGAAGCTTGTCTCACTCCGCTGACTTCAAAACGAAAACGCGTCAGCGACGAGACGAGCCTGCTCGCGCTTGTGACGCGCGAGCGCGCCGACGGCTGGGCTGGCGCTGGCTTCGCGGCCGGCGTACGCGATTTCGGTGCAGAAAATGGTGCGCAATCGCGGTTCAATGAAGGTCCATGCTCCCATGTTTTGCGGTTCTTCCTGACACCAGACGAACTTCGCGCTCTTTGAAAATGGCTTGAGCATTTCGCGCAGTCTTTTTTCCGCGAGTGGATAAAGCTGCTCGATGCGAATAATCACTACGTCGTCAATTTTGCGCTCGGTGCGATAGTTCAGCAGGTCGTAGTACACTTTGCCCGAGCAAAAGATAATCCGCTTCACTTTATCGGTGGGACTGGCCTCGGGCGCGCTCAGAATTTCTTCGAATCGGCCATGGATGAATTCTTCCGCGGGCGACGAAGCAAACTTGGCGCGCAACAGACTTTTTGGCGTCATGATGATGAGCGGTTTGATGAAGCCGCGCTTCATCTGACGCCGCAACACATGGAAATACTGCGCGGCGGTGGTGAGATTGCAGACCTCGATGTTGTCCTCGGCGCACGCTTGCAGAAAGCGCTCGAGGCGCGCGCTCGAATGCTCCGGGCCCTGGCCTTCGTAGCCATGCGGGAGCAGAAGCACAATCCCGCTAGGCCGTTGCCATTTCGATTCTGCTGAGACGATGAATTGATCAATGATGGTCTGCGCACCGTTGGCGAAATCACCGAATTGTGCTTCCCACAGGCAAAGCATCTTCGGATAGTCGAGCGAGTAACCGTAATCGAACCCGAGCACAGCAGCTTCTGAAAGCGGGCTGTTGTAAATGCAGATTCGCGCTTGTTTTTCAGCCAGATGCATGAGCGGCACGTAAGGCTCGCCCGTCTTCGCATCGTAAAGGACCGAGTGCCGTGTGCTGAATGTGCCGCGCGAACTATCCTGACCCGACAATCGGACCGGAATCCCATCCAGAAGCAGCGATCCGAAAGCGAGGGCTTCGGCGTAATGCCATTCATACGGGCCACCGTCTTCGAAGATTTTGCGTTGATGATCGAGCACGATGCGTTGGATCTTTGGCTGGACCTCGAAACCCTCCGGGACACGCGTCAGACCATCGATGATCGTTTTGAGCGTCTTCTCGCTGATTGCAGTCGGCTCAGACTCGCTCGTGTATTCCGGCTGAAAAATCGCCGTCGATTCTCTGAACTTTGCTTTTTCGCTGGCCTTGCGTTTTTCAATGGCTTTGACTTCGTCCCGCGTCATTTCCAACCGCAAGGCGAACTCGGTCTCCAGCGAGGCGGCATCGTCTTCGCTCAGCGTTCCGGCTTCGAGCAACTCGCGTTTGTAAAGCTGCGTGACCGACGGACGCTTCTCGATCTTTGCGTAAAGATCGGGCTGGGTAAACGCCGGCTCGTCGCCTTCATTGTGCCCGTACCGGCGATAGCAATACAGGTCGATCACAACGTCGCGTCCGAATTGCTGGCGAAAGTCGAATGCCAAATCGCTAACAAATTTAACCGCCAGCGGATCGTCGCCGTTCACATGAAAAATTGGCGCCTCGATGATTTTGGCGACATCGGTTGCATAGGAAGATGACCGCGCATCTTTGGGAAGCGTGGTGAAGCCTATTTGATTGTTTACCACAATGTGAATAGTACCGCCGGTGCTGTAGCCGGGTAACTGCGACAAATTCAATGTCTCGGCAACGATGCCCTGCGCGATGAATGCTGCGTCGCCGTGCACCAGCAGCGGCAGAACCTTGCGCCGATGCTCAGTGTCACCGCGAATCCGTTGCCGGGCGCGCGCTTTTCCTTCGACCACAGGATCGACAGCTTCGAGGTGGCTCGGGTTTGACGAAAGCCGGATCTCGATCTCAGCACCGGAAGCGAGTCTGCGCACTGAGTGATAACCGAGATGATATTTCACGTCGCCATCGCCGGCTACCAACTCAGGAATGTAATTCTCGGTGAACTCGGTAAAGATGATCTTGAGCGATTTGCGCAGGAAATTTGCGAGGACATTGAGCCGGCCGCGATGCGCCATGCCCATGCAGATTTCTTCGACGCCGCCTTCCGGGCACGTATGAAGAATGGTATCGAGGATTACCATTAGCGATTCCGCGCCCTGAAGC
The DNA here is from genome assembly GCA_003217895.1 of Verrucomicrobiota bacterium. Lineage (GTDB taxonomy): Bacteria > Verrucomicrobiota > Verrucomicrobiia > Chthoniobacterales > UBA10450 > Udaeobacter. Next base: position 12,763 of record QHMS01000253.1, on the reverse strand, counting down.
GAAAACCGTTTCTGGCCCACGTATCGCGTATGCAGGAAAGTCTCGAACGATTCGGCTTCGAGTAGCGTCCGCAATAACGCCACCTGAACCGCCCGCGGTGTCGAATGTTTGTGCGGGCGTGTTTCCAAGCGCTTGCGGATCCATTCGCGCACTCGCGGATCCTGTATATGCATGAATTCCGAGCCGATGGAGTCGGCATAAATTCTGTCGAGGCCGGCGATCATCTCGCGCAACGTCATCGGCTGGTTGTCGAGAAAAAATTTCGACGAAACGCGCAGGTCGACATCTGATTCGCTGAATCCGAGCTCGCGCAAGCTGAGCAGCGGATTTTGCGGTCGCTGCTCTGCGAGAGGATCAACCCGCGCAACAGTATGCCCGAGCGAGCAATATGCGTAGATGAGACCATCTACACGTGTCTGAAGCGCTGCTTCGCGAGCTTCAGCCTCTGCAACGGCTGCTCCGTCGCGCTGCGGCAGATTTCCGAGCTCGAACCCTTCAAAAAAGGCAGACCACCCCGAATCAACTGACTCAGGATTCTCCTGCCACCGCCGGTAACTCTCCTCGATCAGGTCCAGATTTGCGCGAGCATCAATTGATGTACGCATAGCGAATCTAATCTCCGACGATTATGCCATGCGGCAAGTTGACAGTCCGAAGACGGCTTCGTTACTTGCTGCAGATATGACTGCGAGGAAGGACTATCTTGTTTCGATCACGCTCGGCCTGTTCGCCGCACTGGCGCTGACTGTCGTAGGATCACGAGCGTGTTTCGCGCAGGCCGATCCAGCGTCAGAACCGGCTGTTCTCGCTGTAGCCAAGGTGTTGCCCGCAGTGGTGAACATTAACACGGAGCGCGTAGTCCGCCGCACAGTGCGCGATCCGCTCGAGGATCTTTACGCGCAATTCTTCGGTTACAACCGCGGTCGGCCGCGGCAAATTCGCCAAACCCTGCAGAGTCTGGGTTCGGGTTTCATTATCGACCCGCGTGGTTACATCGTGACCAACCAGCACGTGGTTGAGCGCGCCGCGGACTTGAAAATTCATGTGACGACACACGACGACAGAACGTACAACGCTCACTACATCGCTGGTGATGACAAGACCGACCTGGCGTGCATCAAAATCGACGCGCAAACCGATTTTCCCTTTATCAATCTCGATAATATTTCTCCAAACTTGCTTGGTGAGACAGTGATCGTAGTGGGCAATGCGGTTGGCTATGGCAGCTCCATCAGCCGAGGCGTTCTTAGCGCGGTGAAGCGTAACATCACCGTGGACGACGTTGAGTACAAGGATCTGGTGCAGACCGATGCGGCAATCAACCCGGGTAACAGCGGTGGACCAGTGATCGATCTCTCCGGACGGTTGGTCGGCATCAGCTCGGCAAAAATGGCGTTCACGCCGCAAGGTGTCCCAACTCAGGGGCTGGGTTTCGCGATTCCGGCGGAGGTTGTGCGCGATAGCGTGAATCGATTCAAGAAGATCGCGCAAAAACAGGCCGGGTTGCAGAATGAGGCCGCGAGCGTCGAAACATCTACTTCCAAAGCCGAGCGGTTATTCGGAATGCAGCTTCAAAATTTGAGCCAGGAGTTAAGTGATGCGCTCGGGTATGCGCGCGGGCGTGGAGTGCTGATTACGGCAGTCGAACCGGGCAGTCCAGCAGACGAAGCCGGAATTGAGCGCGGCATGCTCGTTTATCGGATGGCTAAATCCGACGTGACGTCTGTGCAGCAAGTCGAGGCGCTGCTCGCCTCGGTGCAAAGTGGCTCGAACGTAAATTTCACTGTCGGTGTGATCCGTGCCCAAGGACAAGACCACAAGCTTGCCGCGTTGAGCATGACGGCGCGTTAAAAAAAATGCCAACGCAATCGCGGCTCGGTTGTCTCATCGAAATATCGCGCAATGATTAAAGTTGAAAATCTGACCAAACGCTATGCTGGCCAGCCTGCCGTTCAGGATTTGAATTTTGAAGTTAGCCAGGGTGAAATCATGGGATTTCTGGGACCAAACGGCGCTGGTAAAACCACGACCATGCGCATCTTGGCCGGCTTTATGCCGCCTACTTCAGGTCGCGCTACGGTCGCGGGATTCGACGTTTTTGAACAATCGCTTCAGGCTCGGGCGCACCTCGGCTACATGCCGGAAAATGTGCCGCTCTACAGCGACATGCGCGTGACGGAGTATCTCAATTATCGGGCAGCGCTAAAGGGAGTCCAGCACCGCCGCGTTGCGGAGCGTGTCGGCGATGTAAAGGAACTTTGCGGCCTCAAGGAAGTTGAAAACAAACTGATCGGCACACTTTCCAAGGGCTATCGCCAACGCGTCGGCCTGGCGGACGCGCTGCTCGCCGAGCCTGACCTTCTCATTCTCGATGAGCCGACGATTGGTCTCGATCCAAATCAAATCCGGCAGGTGCGCGAGCTAATCAAGAACCTGGGCATGCAGCACACGATTTTGCTTTCGACGCACATCTTGCCTGAAGTGGAGATGACATGCAGCCGTGTGATCATCATTCACAAGGGGCGAATCGAGGCGTGCGATACGCCGGATAATTTACTCGCGAAAATCAGGCAAGCTGGCGGCGTAGTGCTTGAAGCCAAAGTAGGGACCGACAACGGCGCGGAGCAACTAAAGAAGATTCCAGGTGTGCGAGAAGTGGTTACCGACGGCGAGGATGATTGGAAAAGATTCTCGCTGCGCGTGGAATCGGGTGTCGATGTGCGTGAAGAAGTCTTTCGCCTGGCCAGCGCTCGCCACTGGGTAATGCGCGAATTGACTCAGCGTCGAGCGACGCTCGAAGACGTATTCGTTGAACTCACACATCCCGATCAAGTGTAGGTATGGAAGAAATAAACGTCCAACGCCCAACGCTCAACGCTCAACGTGCAATTTCGAGCAGGCCTCATACTTTTGCTCTTGCTCGCGTTCGTAATCGATAAGCCATGCGTAAGTTTTATACCCTGCTCGCGCGCGAGGTTCGCAGCTATTTTCACTCTCCGATCGCGTACATCGTGCTGATCTTCTTTCTCATCGTCAGCGGGATTGATTTCTATTTTCAGGTTTCCTTCATGAACCAGCGCCAGGTGCAATACACGATTCAAGAAGCATTTTTTAACTCGGTCTTCTTCTGGTTCGCATTCGTCCTGACTTTCCCGCTCCTCACGATGCGCCTGTTCGCCGAAGAATTTAAGCTTGGCACCATCGAACCGCTTACGACAGTCCCCGTGCACGACTGGCAGGTCGTGCTTTCGAAGTTTTTCGGAGCGCTGATCTTTTACGTGATCCTTTGGATTCCGACTGTGCTTTACTTTTGGATTTTTCTGAAAATAACAAAACAGCCAGCCGCGCATTCTGGTGGAGCATACTGGGGTTCCTATTTGATGCTGTTATTGCTGGGAATGTTTTATCTCTCGATTGGTTGCTTCACTTCTGTTCTAACCCGTAACCAGATTATCGCGGCCATCATTTCTTTCTGCGCAATCACACTGTTATTTTTTCTCGGCCTGGTCCAGTTCATCCTTCTGGATGTTACCTCCACAGCGCGCGATTTGCTGGGCTACTTCTCCGCGATCGAACACATGGGGACATTCTCGCGGGGCATAATCGATACCCGGCCGATCGTGCTCTACGTCAGCATGACCATTGTGATGCTGACACTCACTTATCAGGCATTCCAATCCCGCAAATGGAGGCTGTAAGAAATGGCTGATAAGACAAAAAAGCCGCGAACGCGCGGGAAAATTGGCCGGATTCGAATCGGTCTAAATGTTCTCGTTCAGATCGTGCTGATCTTGTTTCTCGTGGCAATGGCGAATTCCCTCGCCTTCAAGCACTACGCACGTTGGGATTTTTCCCGCGACCAGAAATATACGCTGTCCGATAAAACGAAGCGCTTCCTCGACACGCTCAAGGGCAAGATGCGCATCACAGTTTTCTTTTCGCCCAACACGCCGATCTCCGGGGAGGTTCTGAATTTGCTGACTGAATATCAATACGCCGGCAAAGGAAAGATTGACATCGAGCACATCGATCCCGAGCGAAATCTTTCTCGCGCAAAGGAACTGTTCGACAAATATAAAGTGGTCACAGACGAAAGTCTCTTGGTACTCGATTACGAGGGCCGAAGCAAAACCGTCAAAGCGTCTGAGATGGCCGATCTTGACCAGAGCGGAATGGCCTTTGGCGAAGGCCCCCGCGTGGCCGCATTCAAAGGTGAGCAAGCCATCACTAGCGCGATGATCGACCTTGTGGAGGGAAAGAAGAAGACCCTTGGCTATGTGACCGGTCACAAGGAACCGGCGCTTACAGAAGGCACCAGCCCGATCACTGTGCTGAAGACGTTCATCGAAAATGAAAACATCAAGTTTCAGGAGCTGAACCTTCTCGATGTGAATGCAATTCCGGCCGATATGAAAGCCGTTATGATCGTCGGGCCGCAGTACGATTTTTCCGATCGCGAAATGAAATTGCTTCGCGACCTCTGGGATAAGCAGGGACGGATCCTGCTTCTTTTGGATCCAGCGGCGAAAACGCCGAACCTGCGCGGGTTTCTAAACGAGTTGGGCGTCAAGGTGAATAACGATCGACTGATGGTTTTCTTGCGCACCGGAATCCAGGAACTGGCGCTGACGAGGGATGTGCAAGCGCGTTTCCTTGGCGACAGTCCAGTCACAAAACGGTTAGCCGATGTGCGAGCGCTCTTTTTGGGCGGCACATCTTCACTTACGCTCGAACCGGACCGCGTCCGCGCCGCCAACATTCGGCTGGAACCGCTGATCCAGGCTGAGAAAGGTTATTTTGCCGAAAAAGATTACAACACGGATGACCAGGCAAAATTTCAGGCTGACGCGAAGCAGAGCAGTAATGTGCCGCTAACAATTGGCGCAGCGGTCGAAAAGGGCGGCAGCGCAGATCAGCGGGTGCAGATGAATTCCCCGCGCCTGGTAGTAGTCAGCAACGCAACTTTCGTTGAGGACAACGCCATCACCCAAGATCAGCAGGGACTCGACTTCATCTCTGGCGGCGTGAACTGGCTGCTTAGTCGGGAACAGCTTATCGGTATCGCGCCGAAAATCCCCAAGCCTCTGACCTTCAGTCTCAGCGAAGAGGCGCTGCGCCGGCTGCGCTGGATTGTTCTGGTATTCATGCCGCTGGTTCCCGCCGTGATCGGAACGTTGGTGTGGTGGCAACGGCGGGTCTGAGCCTTTGTTGTCGTGTTGAGCGAACCGAAACATCCAGGTACTTCCAACGCTCGCGGTTCCAATGCATGCCAAGGTCTCTCGCGCTTTCCACCTCCAATTAGACTCCTCTGATTTTGAAGTAGCTGAATTCTTCGCTTCGCTGAAAATGGCAAGAGAGAAGTCATGAACTGGAGATATACCCTGATCCTGACGGTCGTCGCGCTCGCTGGCGTCGCTTACTTCCGCTTTTTCGAAATGAAGCGACCGAGCACGGAGGAAGCCCGGCAGCGAGCGCAGAACGTGGTGAATTTCGACCGAAACAAAATCGATGGGATCGTCATTAAGAATGGCGACCAACAGATCGAAATAAGGCACCGAGATAACAAGTGGCGACTTGAAACGCCGATCAAAGATCAAGCAGACGGGGCCCTGGTCGAGAATTTGTTGTCCGATTTAGAGAACTGGCAGAAGGAGGGAAGCATCCCGGCGAAAGCTATTGAGGCTGATAAGAGCAAACTGAACGAGTATGGCCTTAACAATCCGAAGCTAAAACTCAAATTGCTCGGCCAAGGCAGACCGCCGGAAATCTGGTTTGGAAAAGACGCTGCGTTGGAAGGCAGAATGTATGTGCGCCTTCAGAACTCGAAGGAAACATTTCTTGCCAAGCAGTCGGTCCGGAAAGACGTCGACAAAAAGCCTGAGGAATTTCGCGATAGAAAACTGACGGACCTGACTACTGCGCAAGTGCGCCGCATCACATTGAAGACGCCAGCCGGCGAAATGGAGTTGGAGAAAAAAGCCGATCACTGGGACATCATCAAGCCGCTGCGCGCGCGGGCCGACGACGGGAAAGTGGGCGACTTGATTTCGCAGATCACGTCAGCGCGCATTCAACAATTTGTGGCCGATGATCGTGGAGACCTGCGTCCTTATGGATTGGCGGAGCCGCATGGATCGATCACGCTGTTTGATGAGGCCCAGAAAAAAGATCAGAAGGTTGAGATCGGTGAGTCGATCAAGGTCTTTGGGCGGGAAAACAAAGGCCAAACGCTGCAGATCGGCAACGTGCCAGAGAAGGAGAAGGACCAAATTTATGTGAGATTCACTCCTCGCGGATCTGTTTACACGCTCCCGAAAAAGACCGACGAGATCCTGAACACGAAACCCGCAGATCTGCGCGACAATCATTTGGTTCGCATCGACACAAATATTCTCGATCGGATCACGATCGATGCCCCGGGCAAAGGCAAGACCGTTCTCGCGCGCAAAGAGGGAAATTGGACAATCGCCAACCAAAACAATGCGCCAGCGGATTCAGGTGCAGTTCAGCGCCTTATCGACACGCTGCAAAATGAGCGAGTGACAAGATTTGTAGAAGACGTCGCTTCCAACCTGCCGAAATACGGTCTCGATAAGCCGCAGACGCAATTGACGTTCAGCTCATTCGCTTCGGAGAACACTGCTGAAACCAAAGCGGGCGAAGAGCCGTTTGCCGGAGTCGCCTTTGGAAAACCAGAAGGCGATAACGTTTACGCGCGCCTGACGGATGAGCCGTTCGTCGTGGCGGTCCGTCGGGGTTTTTTGGATCAGATTTCACCTGATCCCCTGCGATGGCAGGAGTCGTCGATCTTCAAGTTTAAACCGGAACAAATCCATCGCTTAAGCGTTCCAGCTGAAAAGGAGTTGTTGCTGGAGCGCGATCAAAATAATCAATGGCACTGGCTTAAAGGAAGTGGCCAGATCAATCAAGCCAATGCGCAATCGCTGCTCAATATCTTGGCAAGCTTGCATGCAGTGCGCTGGCTTGGAGCTACGACGCCTCAACATGGCTTCGAAAAACCACAGCTTGTGCTCGGCTTCACAACTTCCCCGGATAACAAAGCATCACATAAGTTGGCGGTTGGCGCACAAAACAATGACGGCACGTGGTGCGCGCGCGTGGATGGACGCGAAGGCACCTTTGCAATTAGCAATGCAGACTTCAGCGCCTTAAAATTGCCGCTGGAGGCGCAAGCTGCCGCGTCGCCGTCGCCAGCGACGACACCGATTCCCGGCGCGACGCCGTAAATCTCTCGTCATTCCGAGCGAAGTCGCCTGCCAAGCCGCAGCTTTACACGAAGGCTGGAGCAATCCCGCAGCGTTACCGATCGTGAACAAACGGATTCTCCGACGGTGCTTCGCGCCGCTCAGGAGGACACGGGTTATGATTTCTGGGCCGTGTAAATTGTGACGATCCCACCGGTCAGGGGTTCAGCCGTTGCGTCAGAGAAGCCGTTCGCCGCCATCAACTCGCACATTGCACTGCCGCCTGGAAATTCCTCGATCGAATCACCAAGGTAATCATAGGCGCTTTTCGTCCCTGTTAGCAAAGAACCGAGCAAGGGCAGACAGCGATGCAAATAGAAACGATAGATTGCGCGCAAGATCGGCATTCTGGGTAATGAGAACTCGAGTACGAGCAAGTGCCCGTTCGGCTTAAGCGCGCGCCACATCTCAGCAAGCGCGGCTGCCCAGTTTTCCAAATTGCGCAACCCGAATGCGATGGTGACGCAATCGAATGAAGCATCGTCAAATGGCAGGTTCATCGCATCGGCAAGCACGATTTGGCGCACACCCTTTCGCTGCGCAAGATCGAGCATTTCCTGCAGAACATCGACGCCCACGATATCCGCATCTGGCAATCTCTTTTGCAAGGCTAGCGCCAAATCGCCGGTGCCGGTCGCAAGATCAGCAACTCTGTGTGGTCGCCAATCGGCGACGATTTCCGCCGCGTGCCGTCGCCAATAGAAATCGGTCCCGCAGCTAAGCAAATGATTTGCGAGATCATACCGCCTGGCAATGGATCCGAACATTTTCCGGACCCGCGCAGGTTGCGTAGTCATTTCTTCAAAACCTAATGGAACGCGGGCTTGCACGTTTATGGCAATTCAATTTTACTGCCTGTCACATCGATATAACTAATAGGCGGCGCCGACCAAGTAACGTCAGGCATCAGGTTGTTATAAAAATTGTGATTGCCTTCCCAGCCAACCCCAGCTATCTCATAACACATGGACATATCCGTCAAAACCCTACAAGAAGCGATTTCAATTCGCCAACAAATCGAAAATCTGGAAAAACGTCTTTCCTCACTTCTGGCAGGCGCGCCTGCGAAGCCAACAGCTGCCATGGGTGGCCGCTACTTTTCGCCCGCAACGCGAGCAAAGCTCGCGGCAGCTGCGAGAGCTCGTTGGGCAAGAAAAAGGGGCGCAACGACACCAGCTCCTAGAAAGAGAAAAGGCCAGCTCACGCCAGCGGGACGAAGAAAACTCTCCCAGTTAATGAAGGCTCGCTGGGCAGCAAGAAGAAAAGCTGGCGGAGCGAAGAAAGCTCCTGCGAAGAAGAAGGGCACACTCACCGCAGCCGGGCGAAAAAAGCTCTCTGAGCTAATGAAAGCACGGTGGGCAGCCAGAAGGAAAGCCGGCAAGAAGTAACCGGCTCATCCGACCTGGCATTGCACGGTTGTATTGCTCCCCCTTTGGAGGGTCAAGAGAGCTTACTGCTCGCGAGAGGACTCGAACCTCCACGGGTTTCCCCATACGGTCCTGAGCCGTACGCGTCTGCCAATTCCGCCACGCGAGCATAGGCAGCGGCCTTACAATGCGTGTGCGCTTGGCGGCCTGCAAGGTCAAATCAGCGACGGTGCGATAGAAGCAAAGCGAGCGGCATTGCGCTCAATCAGTCCTGTCGCTTCTTGCGTGCGCGCACCTCCAACTGATGCGCCTTGCGTACCTGACCGACCGAACGCAAAAGGTCTGCGTAGTTGGACACGACGATGTCATAATCCTTGGAGGGCTTTTCCTGCACTTCCTCCCACGTTTTCAGCGACGATTGGTAAAACTCCCCGGCTTTGGAGTAATCACCGCGCGAATGATAGACCACCGCCAGGTTGCATTTTGATTGCGCTATATCGGCAAGCGGCGGTGGCTGCAATTTCTGCCGGATGGCTAAGGCACGAAGATGTATTTTCTCAGCTTCAGTGTAACGGCGCTCATTCGTGTAAAACACCGCCAGATTGTTCAGCACTGAGGCTACATCAGCATGGTCAGGTCCCAGTTGCTTCTCGTAGATTTCCAAAGCACGCAGATAGCATGGCTCTGCCGCTTTTTGCCGCCCGGATTTGCGCAGAATCATCGCAACGTTGTTTAACATCGTTCCGATATCCGAATAAGGAACGTCTTCGATCTGGGTGCCGGCGGCTATCGCTTTCTGATAGAGATCAATCGCTTCCTCAGATCGGCCCAGACTATCGCATAAGAATGCCAGCCGGCGCGCTGAGCGGAAGATAGCCCGATGGTCCGGCGGCTTTACCTTTTCCAGAATTGCATGCGCCTTCAGCAAATATGCCTCGGCCGCAATGTAATCTCCCTTTTGCTCGAATAGCTGGCCTAGTTTCTCGAAGCTGGTGGCGAGTGGGGTCTCGCTTCCCTTGAAAGCGCGCTTGGCGACTTCGAGAGCTGTTTCGGCAACGCGTATCGCCTGAGGCAAACGATTCGCGGCATGCAGATTATCGAGCTTGTCATTAAGGATGGTCCAAAGCCTTTCTTCACCCTTCATCACTCATCACCAGCCCTCGCTTAACTGGCTAACTAATCGGGTAGCGAGATCTTCAGTAGCAAGTGGCAAGGCTTGTCGTTCATCGTTAGTTACGTCGCTACCCACAAAGAAACTGGTATTGCCGACCGTTTGACTGGCGGCCAGTTGTTCGCCAAATCGGCCGGTAAGTGAGTACTTGACGCTCAACGCCAGATTAAATTCGGTTGTGGCCAACACGTTGCCCCGCACCGAGCGCGCCGGCGAACGGATGATGCTGAAGATTTCTCCGGCCAAAGTGGCATCGGCCTTGTCTCCGCTAACGATCTGAAACGTCCCATCCTGTTGCAACTGCTTGATTACCGTGTCGGTGACCAAGACTTCGATGCGTGGAACCAGAGTGCGATTTTTGAACGTCGGGACTGCGATGGTGTGAACGTCACGCAGATAATACGGCTTTACCGGGCCAACGTGATAGCCAAGACAACCACAAAGGGCGAGGCAGAATACTGTCGCAAGTGAAGCTTTCAAGGCGCCGGTGAGGCCGATGCCGCTGGAGTCGAAGAGGTATCGGAGCTTGTGCTTGTGCTCGACGGTGCGAACAGGTGATCAGGCGCAGCGGTAAGGTCAGGCGTAGTAACGTCAGGCGCAGTGGTAATGTCGGGCGCAAGTGAAGCTGGCGGCGGCAGGGAACCATTCACGTCCGAGGCAGGCAAGGTCGCTTCGTTATTTGCTTCTCCTGGCTTCGCTGCTGACCCGGTTCCGGCAGTCCACGCCGCATGCGCTTCGCTCTTTTTCTTGGCAGCTTGGGCGGTGTTTACGGCCGGTTGAAGGGCGGACTCACCGACCTTCGCGCGCAGTTGGTCGATCCGTTTTTTCGCCAGATTACTTTCGGTCGACCCAGGTTGCTGGCGAATGACCTCATTGTAGTAGATCACGGCAGCGCGATAATATTTTTGTTTGTCGTAAAATTTCGCGACCGTGTACGAGTTAGCCGTTTGTTTGTGTTCGAGAATGTCGAGGTCAGCGCGCGCCTGAGCTGCTTTCTCGCTCTTCGGATAATGGAAAAGAAAATCCTGGAAAGCAGTTTTAGCATTGGTTGCGGCAGCGGCGTCTTTTGTTCCAGTTTGAGCCGCGGTGAACCAGATGTAGCCGATTTGATATTGGGCGTCCACCGCCACCGGCTCATTCGGGAACTTGTCCGCTACGGCTTGGTAAGCCTGTAGCGCCGCGTCATTGGCGCCCTCTTTTTCGCGGGCAAGACCAATATCAAACTGCGCACGCGCTGTGTATTTTCCGTACCGCGCGGTGCGAACAACGTTGGCGAAAATAGTCACCGCGCGATCCAACGATGAGGCGAGTGGAATGCCGAGAACTTTCAATTTCTTGCCATTCAGATAGAGTTCGCCGATGCGAAACTGCGCCTCGATCGCGTCCTCGAAATGGGGACTAGTAGGATATTTTTCCACCAGCTCGCGAAACGAATCGGCCGCTGGTGTGTACTCGTGGAGTTGTTCCTGCAACTGAGCGCCGCGATAAAGTGCAGCGGGAGCCAGCGAGTCTTTAGGATGGTGTTTAATCAGGGTTTTGTAGGCTTTGAGCGCGCGTTTAAGGTTGCCTTCTTTTTCGGCAGTTTGTGCAATTTGGAACAGCTCGGCAGCATTCCCGCTTAGCTCTTCTTCGCCAGGTGCTACGTACTTCGCTTTTTGACCCGGCTTGAAAATAACAGAGGCCGTGCCCGGTTCGGGCAAAAGAAGCGCTGCGGCAGCCAAAACTAAAAAGGCACGAATAACGAATTGCATTCGGGTCGTGGCAGGGTAGTTAACTTATTTGACCAGTCAAGTAAAAATTCGAATCGGCTCGTGCGCATGGAGCTTCCAAGACTGGCGCGGTGCGTTTTATCCGCCGGATCTACCGGAGTCTCGCTGGTTGGAATTTTACGCCAGCTATTTTCCGGCGGTTGAAGTTGACTCTACATTTCATGCTGCTCCGGCGGAAGATACTGTTCGGCGCTGGGTCGAAATGACTCCTGCAGCCTTTCGCTTCACATGCAAGCTTCCCCGGCAGATCACCCACGTCTGCCGGCTTCGCGACTGCACAGCCGAGTTGACATCGTTTCTTCGAGCGATAGAGCCGCTGGCGCCAAAGCTCCAGATCATCCTCATCCAGCTACCGCCTTCTTTAGCGCCAAGAGACGGCAAGTTCGCGCTGCGAAGACTTCTCCCACAACTGTCACGAGATTTCCGTTTTGCGATTGAGTTTCGGCATTCCGGTTGGCATCGGCCGCAATTTATTCGGCTGCTGGAAAAGCATCGCGTTTGCTGGGTCTGGGCTGATACCACGCCGCTTAACGAACGAAATCTTGCGCCGTTTGAGTTTCTGCCGTGCACCACAGATTTTCTGTATCTGCGTTTGCTGGGCGATTACGCAACGAAATATGACGTCGACGATGGCCATATCAATCACTACGAAAAATTGCTCTGGAAACGTGAAGCCGCGTTGGAAAGCTGGTCACTTAAGCTCGAGCGCCATCTTGCGGACGTGCGTAGTGTCTGGGCATTTGCGAGCAACCATTTCGAAGGATTCGCACCTGAAACCTGTCAGCGTCTTGCGCTACGTTTAGGCTTCATGTTCCCGCTGCCTACGGAAACTGAACAGGAGCTCTCGGCAGAAAGGCCGCAGCTCGATCTTCAGCTATAGTGGAAACTGCGTGCGTTTATGCTTTTCGAAGCCGCAGACCTGCTGAATTCCGAAACTAACCATTCTTTGCGCCAGAGCCGGAAACTTGTCACCAAGTTGCGCGTGGGAGTGCGCGTCTGAGGCAGTAGTGAAAGGAATACCTTTCTCAATTGCCAGTTTGACGATTTGGTCACCCGGGTACGCTTCGTTTACCGGCTTGCGCCAGCCGGCAGTGGATAGTTCAATCGCGACATCGTGGTCACGAATAAAATCGAGTGTCTCGTTCGCCAGGCTCGCAATATCTGCAGTCGGCCTATGACCATGGATCTTGA
>QHMS01000063.1 GCA_003217895.1 Verrucomicrobiota bacterium | reverse complement strand
AGCCTTCCATTGCCGCCTGCAACGCATTGATAGGGTCAATCTCCGCGATGACGATACGCGCGCCCTGCCCGCGTAATGATTGCGCGCAGCCTTTGCCGACATCGCCGTAACCGCAGATCACGGCGACCTTGCCCGAAAGCATCACATCCAGCGCGCGATTCAATCCATCGACCAACGAATGCCGGCAGCCATAAAGATTGTCGAATTTCGAATTAGTAACCGAATCGTTTACGTTGATCGCAGGAACAAGCAGCCGGTTTTCCTGCGCCATTTTGTAAAGGCGATGCACGCCTGTTGTGGTTTCCTCCGAAACGCCGCGCCAATCTTTGATGATCTCATGCCAGCGATAGGGATTCTCACGATGAATTTCGAGCAGCAAATCTTTGATGACTTGCTCCTCCTTGTTCGCCGATTTGCTCTTTGCCCAATCGCTGCCTTCCTCCAGTTCGTAGCCTTTGTGTATCAGCAAGGTGGCGTCTCCACCGTCGTCAACCACCAGTTGTGGACCTTTGCCTTCTGGGTGTGAAATCGCGCGATACGTGCACCACCAGTAATCTTCCAGCGATTCGCCTTTCCAAGCGAACACGGAGATACCACGCTTGGCGATTGCCGCTGCGGCATGATCTTGCGTCGAGAAAATATTGCAGCTTGCCCAGCGCACGCTTGCGCCAAGATCGACCAGTGTCTCAATGAGCACCGCGGTCTGAATCGTCATGTGCAACGATCCAGTGATGCGCACGCCCGCCAGCGGTTTCTGGGGCGCATATTTTTCCCGGATCGCCATCAGCCCCGGCATTTCCTTTTCGGCGATGGAAATTTCTTTTCTTCCAAAATCCGCCAGTGAGACATCGGCGACCTTGTAATCCTGTTTTGTCCTCGATTCAGTGATTGTCGTACTCATAAAAGTATTCGATTTTTTACCTGACCGCCTGTTTCAACGCCTGCGCCCTGTCGGTTCTTTCCCATGTCAGCGCGGCAACGTCGTCCACACGCCCGAAATGGCCGTAGTTGGTTGTCTTGCGATAAATTGGCCGAAGCAGATTCAGCTGCTTGATGATCTCGGCCGGCTTAAAATTGAAAACTTCCCAGATCGCGCGCTCCAATTTTTCCTCGTCCACTTTTCCGGTGCAGAAAGTATCCACGCTGACGCTCACCGGTTCGGGGTGACCGATGGCGTATGCGAACTGGACTTCGCATCGATCCGCCAAGCCGGATGCGACTACATTCTTTGCGACCCAGCGTCCCATATATGCTGCGCTGCGATCAACCTTGCTGGGGTCTTTTCCTGAGAACGCGCCGCCACCGTGCCGACCCATTCCGCCGTAGGTATCACAAATAATCTTGCGGCCAGTTATGCCTGCGTCGCCCTCGGGGCCGCCAATTACAAACCGCCCCGTTGGATTGATTAAGTAGGTTGTCTTCTCATCCAACCATTCAGCCGGCATCACTTTTTTGATGAGAAGTTCAATCAGTGTCTCGCGCACTTCTTTTTGCTTCACATCGGCAGCATGCTGTGAAGAAACCACGACGGTCGTGGCTCGCACTGGCTCGTAGCCATCGTATTCGATCGAGACCTGCGTTTTGGCATCGGGACGCAGCCAGGGAATTTCGCCCGATTTGCGCAAGCGCGTCAGCTCCCGCCCAAGTTTATGCGCAAAAGAAATCGGCGCAGGCATCAGCTCCGGGGTTTCATTGCAGGCAAAACCAAACATCAATCCTTGATCGCCGGCGCCTTGCTCCGCAGTACTTTTTCCGTCAGCCGGAGCCTCGTCGACTCCCTGTTTGATATCGCGCGATTGCTCGCTCATTTCACAAATCACCCGGCAGGTATCGGCGTGAAAAACGCAATCGCCGTTGACGTATCCGATATCGCGGATGGCGCCGCGCACGTGTTGTTCAAGGTCAAACTTCGCGTTGCTGGTTATCTCCCCGGCGATGACGACGAGGTTGCCTTTGGCGAGCGTTTCGCAAGCCACGCGGCTCAATGGATCTTGCTCAAGACAAGCGTCGAGAACGTAGTCGCTGACGGTGTCACAAACTTTATCAGGATGGCCTTCGGTAACGGATTCGGAAGAAAAGATGTAACGACGGGACATGGCTTGAAGAACGTTGAAACGTTAAAGCGACTGGTCGTCGTAGACGTTTTCAACGTTGTAACGACTCAACGTTTCAACGATGTAACGCTGTCGCAAGACATATTGACCAATCATGATGCGTGGATATATCGTTGGCCCACATCATGGCGTCAACCATAAATTTGTTGCGGTTGCTGGCAGACCCGACGCGACTGCGCCTGTTGCTTCTTCTCGAACAGGAAGAGCTTTCGGTAGCAGAGCTCCAGCAAATTCTGGGGATGGGCCAATCGCGCATTTCCAGTCATCTGGCGCAATTGAAACGCGCCGGCGTAGTCTCCGATCGCCGGGTTGGAAAAAATGTCTATTACGGCGCAAACCATCAAGGCCGGAATTCGCAGCGAGAGCGCGCGGCGGAAATAATCCGGCTGCTCGCGCGCGAATTGCCGGAAACGTCGCGCGATCGCACGAGTCTCAAGCTTGTCCTGCACAAACGGCAGGACAAAGCGCGAAAATACTTTGATGAGCTGGCCGGGAAGTTTGGGCGAAGTCATGTGCCGGGGCGCTCGTGGAAGGCGCTGGCACACACGCTCATTACTCTTCTCCCGCCGCTGACTGTGGCTGACCTCGGCGCAGGCGAGGGGACACTCTCGCAGTTACTGGCGAAGAAAGCACGTAAAGTGATCGCGATCGATAATTCGCCAAAAATGGTCGAGTTCGGCTCCAAGTTGGCAAAAAAACACGGATTTAAGAATCTCGAGTATCGGCTCGGGGATATTGAAGAGCCACCAATCGCAAAAAACAGTATCGATCTCGCGGTCCTCAGTCAGGCTTTACATCACGCAATTCACCCCGAGCGAGCCGTCGCGGCAGCCCGCCGGATTTTAAAGCGCGGCGGTCAATTGGTGATTCTCGATCTGTTGAGTCACCGGTTCGAACGCGCTCGCGAGTTGTATGCAGATCACTGGCTCGGATTCAGCGAGGTGCAGTTACATCAGTTCCTGGAAAAAGGCGGTTTCCGAGACATTGAGGTGAGCGTTGTTTCTCGGGAAAACCAGAGCCCGCATTTTCAAACTGTTTTCGCCAAGGGAACAAAATAATTGTTGCGGCGCTATAGCGCATGTCGCTGCCAACTCTGAGGGCTATGAATCCGTCGGCTGTGTAACAATGACGTTACTTTTCTCGTGCCGAACAGCTGCAGGTAATCCGGTCAGCAAGGCGGTTACAGGATTTTTCAGCGAACATATCAATCTTGCCGTTGTCTTATTGTTAGCGATCTTGCATTGACCCGCCCTTTATGCCTGCTGAATCCAAAGCCGCAGTTCGGCTCGCAATCGGACACGTCTTGTTCATTGATATCGTAGGCTATTCCAGGCTGATGATTGGCGAGCAAAGCGACCTGCTTGGGGTGCTCAATGATGCGGTCCGCGAGGCGGGAGAGTTCCGTTCCGCGGAAGCGGACAGTCGATTATTGCGCTTACCCACAGGTGACGGGATGGCGTTGGTCTTTCGCGACAGCCCCGAACAACCGGTGCGCTGTGCTTTAGAGATTAGTCAAGCGCTTAAGAATTACCCGAAACTCCAGGTCCGCATGGGGATTCACAGCGGGCCTGTGAACGAGGTCGCGGATGTGAACGAGCGCGCCAACATTGCGGGGGCGGGTATCAACATCGCACAACGGGTGATGGATTGTGCAGATGCCGGGCATATCCTCCTTTCCAAGCACGTCGCGGAAGACCTTCAGCACTATCTGGAATGGCGGCCGTACCTGCACGACGTCGGCCAATGCGAAGTGAAGCATGAAGAAATAATCTCCATCGTCAACTTCTACACGAAAGATCTGGGCAATCCGAATCCTCCGCGATTGAAGCGAGCTGCGACCGAAGTGCGGAGGCGCCGCCGCAACGCCTTTGTGCTGGCCGGGTCAGGCATGGCGGCTTTGCTCGTAGTGGGATTGTTCCTTTTGCCTCGCGCGTTCGCGCGCAAGATCGACAAATCGATTGCGGTGCTTCCCTTTGAGAGTTTGAGCGACGACAAAGAGAACGCCTATTTCGCCGACGGCATTCAGGACGACGTTCTCACCAATCTATCCAAGATAAGCGATCTCAAAGTGATTTCCCGGACCTCGGTGATGCCATATCGAGGAAAAGGATCCAACGTTCGTGAAATCGGCAAGGCACTGGGCGTCGCAACCCTTCTGGAGGGTAGCGTTCGCCGCGTCGGCAATCGCGTGCGCGTGGCCGTGCAATTGATCAACACTGAGAACGACGAGCACCTTTGGGCGGAAGATTACGACCGCGAGCTCACTGATGTCTTTGCGATTCAAACCGACCTGGCACAAAAAATCGCGGGCGAGTTGCAGGCAAAATTGTCGCCGAGCGAAAAAGCACAATTCGAACACAAGCCAACAGAAAATGGCGAGGCCTATCTCGCTTTTGTCCAAGGGCACGATCTTTCCTGCACTTTTGAGGATTTCGAAAAACTGAAACAGGGCGAGCAGCTTTTCGAGCGTGCTCTCGACTTGGATCCAAACTTCGCGCTTGCGGTCGCCCGCTACTCGCAATTGGAAAGCTGGATTGTGCACACGTTCGATCCCACGCCGGCGCGTCGCGAAAAAGCGCGCGGTTTAGCCGAGCGTGCTCTGCAATTGCAGCCAGACCTCCCGGAAGCGCATCTGGCGCGTGGCGTCTCGTACTATTACGGTGATAACGATTACGATGCGGCGCTGAAAGAGTTCGAGATCGCGCAGCGCGGATTGCCTAACGAATCGGAAATCTATCTGTACATCGGTTCAATCCAGCGCCGGCAGGGCAAATGGGCAGAGTCCACGGCGAATATGGAGAAGGCGGTCAGTTTAAATCCGAAGGACGTCTGGCCGCTGCAAAATCTCACGTTCAATTACGCAATGGTGCGAAACTACGACAAGGCCAACAAGACCATCGATCGCGCGCTCGCGTTGAATCCGACAGCTATAGAACTTTGGGAGGTCAAGTCCAAGCTGGCCATCGCCGACAAAGGGGATTTCAGCGTCGCAGAAAGAGGATTTGCGGCCGTGAAATCGGTTCAGATGACGAATGCGCAGAAAGTCACTGTCGCCAGCGGGCGGGCGGAGGTCTTTCTCCTGGAACGCAAATACCAGGATGGATTGGAGGCAGCCGAGCGACTATCGGACGACCAGTTCGCAGATCACCCGGGCGGCCTCTGGAGCAAATATTATTACATCGGCTTTACGCGGAAGGCACTGCAGGACCAGCCCGGCGCGCGCGCGGCTTTCCTCCGGGCGAGAAGCGCGGCTGAGGACTCACTCAAACAGAACCCCGACGCGGCAAAGCTACGCATCCAGCTAGCAAAGGCGCTCGCGCACCTTGGCGAAAAAGACGCCGCGCTCGCCGAAGCGCAGCGTGCAAGCGAATTGGAGCCCGAAAGCAAGGACGCCTTTGAGGGGCCGGACATTACTGAAGGCGTGGCCCAGGTTCAAACTATCGTTGGCGAGAATAATCGTGCGATTGAAATTCTGGATGGACTGTTGAGTCGGCCAAGCGGCGTCACTGTGCAGATTCTGAGGATAAATCCGATTTGGGATCCGTTGCGAAAGGATCCGCGTTTTCAAGCTTTGCTGACCAAATACAGTGGTGAAGCATAGGGCCGCGCTGCTTCTTTTCGCCGTTGCAGCGACGGCGCACGCGGAGTGGACGATCCGCTCGAGCGACTCGGAACCCGGACGCAACTGCATCGCGCATCGGCACGTCGTTTTAGAAAATGCGAGTGCGAATGGGAGCGCCGTTCTCGATCTCGCAATTTTCTCTGCTAAATCGTGGACCCTGCGCGTAATTGACAATCCAACCGGCGAAACTTTGTCCGACACCATGCCACGCGAGAAATGCGCCGCGGGAGTAAACGGCGGTTATTTCAGCCCGGACTTCGCGCCCATCGGCTTATTGATTAGCGACACCCGAATGATTGCC
>QHMS01000062.1 GCA_003217895.1 Verrucomicrobiota bacterium | reverse complement strand
TTCTCAAGTCCGTCAGCGGAGCGTCCGTGAATGGCGCTGGCGCGCTGCGGATCCCAAACACGTCAAGTTTGTCGTTCGAAGGAATTGAATCATCCAACGCGCTCCTGCTCCTGGATCGACATGGTATTTGTTGCTCGGCTGGATCGGCCTGCCGAACAGGCTCGCACGAGGCTTCGCACGTGTTGCGCGCGATGAATCCGAATGGCGACGGCGCCCGGCGCAGTCTGCGTTTTTCTTTTGGCAGATTTAACACCGAAGCCGAAATCGATCGCGCCATTGAAATCGTTCCGAAAGTAATTGAGAAACTGCGCGCAACTACGCTGCGCAGAGCGGTCGCTGCAGCGGCGACCTAATTTCGGAATGCCTGATGGAGACACCACGAGACCCTACTGCTTCAAATTACGAGCACGCCGGCAAAGGTCTGCGTCGGAGCGATCTCGACCCCGATCCGATCAGGCAGTTTGGAAATTGGTTCACTGCCGCGATCGAAGCGGGCGTTCGCGATGTCAACGCGATGAGTCTCGCAACGGCTGGTCGCGACGCCAGACCGTCCGTGCGGATTGTGTTGGTAAAAGGATTCGACCAGGATGGATTCATCTTTTTCACCAACTACGAGAGTGAAAAAGGGAAGCATCTCGAGGCCAATCCGTACGCGGCGCTGGCGTTTTACTGGATCGAACTGGACCGGCAAATCCGCATAAGTGGGAAAGTAAAAAAAACCTCACGCAAAGAATCGCAGATATATTTTCATTCGCGCCCGGTGGGCAGCCAACTGAGTGCCTGGGCATCGCGTCAAAGCGAGATAATCGACGCGCGTCGCGTGCTCGACGCGCGCATGGCAGAAATGACCGAGCGCTTCCAAAACAAGCCTGTTCCGCTGCCGCCGCACTGGGGCGGTTACCGGCTTAAACCGGATACGATGGAATTCTGGCAGGGGCGTCTGAACCGGTTACACGATCGTTTTCGTTACACGCGACAGCAGGATGACTCGTGGCGAATCGATCGCCTTGCGCCATGAAAAATGACAAATGACGAATGTCTAATGACGAAGGAATGACGAAGAGCGTGTCAGCTATAGGCTTAGTCATTTGAGCATTCGGGCTTCCTTCGTCATTCGTCATTCGAGCTTCGTCATTAATTACATCATTGCTCGGTTCGCCGAATTCTGGGATAACGGCGTAACGAATTGAATCTTGCCGTGAACTCGGACAGTCCGTCGGAAAATCGCGCTGCAAATTTCTTTTGGCATCTCGAGGACGTCTATCACGAGCTGAAGCCGTGCCGCTTCGCGTTCATCGTCGCGGTCGTCGGCGCACTCGTGTTTTTAGGAGTCGAGCAAGGTCGGGAAGTCTTACGCGCGCTTGCTGAGCCGGGCGCGCTCACCGGCGTCACCGGCGTCCTGCGATTGGGGATGTTCGGTGCGGGATTGATGATTTGGTCGCTGGTCAGCTGGTATTCCGCGCGCGTCCTGTTGTATTTCGATTTTCCGAAATCGCACCAAGTCCACCCGCAACGCACAGAAATTTGGCGACGCCTGCATTTATGGCTACCGAGAAACGTCCCAAGAATTCTCGGTGTGGCGCCGATGGTAATCGTGGGCTGGAGCTTTCTGTGCGTGCGGGGCTCTTACGAATCTGATCCGCCGCGGCTGCTGTTATGTCTCGGGTTGCTCACGCTTGGCGGTGGCCTTGTTTTGTATGTGTTTTTCGTTTTGCGGAGGCGCTGGATCGAACGGCAAGATCCGCAAGCCAGCCGACGAAAATATCAGCGGCTCCGGGAACTGCCGCACGACTCTTTGACTGTGCTCGCGCTCATGACTGGCTTCTCGCTCGCGCTGTGCATTATGTTCATTGTCGATCCTGTCTATTTCGCGGGAGCGATCGGGACTGGCGCGGTGTTAATGTTCGCAGCGGCGTGTTGGGTTTTTTGGGGCAGCGCGCTGACTTATTTCGGAAGCTGGAAACGGATCCCAGTAATCACGCTGGTCGTCCTCCTGGCGCTCATCAGCAGTTTCTTTAATGACAATCATGACGTGCGCGTCGTGGTGCGCGACGAATTTGTGCGTCCGACATTGCGTCAGGCACTACTGGATTGGAGCTCGCGGATTACCACGAAATATCCCGAGCAACGAGTGCATCCGCTCTTCATAGTCGCAACCGAAGGGGGCGGAATTCGTGCAGCCTATTGGACGACAACCGTGCTCGGCACGATTCAAGATGCCGATCCAAGTTTTGCCGATCACATTTTTGCGATCAGCGGCGTTTCCGGCGGAAGTTTGGGTGCTGCGGTATTCGCTGCACTCGTTGCCGATGCCGCGCCCCAAGGCGAGTTTGCGAAACGCGGCCAGAGCATTCTCGGACAGGATTTCCTTTCGCCAGCCGCCGCCGCGATGCTTTACCCGGATTTTATCCAAAGGTTTCTGCCGTTTCGCATTTTGATGCTCGACCGTGGTCGCTGGCTGGAACGCGCGTGGGAAAACGCGTGGCACAATACGATGCAAAGCGACCGCTTCGCCAGATCGTTTCTCGACCTCTGGCAAGATCGACATATTTATGTACCGTCTCTTTTCCTCAACGGCACCTCGGTCGAAAGCGGTAACCGCATCATCGCGTCGAACATCTTGATCGACCCCAATTTTTTCGAGGCGACAGATGCTACAGCAAAGTTGCTGCCTGTGTCGCAGCACAAAGAGCGCCGACGGCCGAAGATCGATATGCCGCTCAGCACCGTCGCGCACCTAAGCGCGCGATTCACCTATGTAAGTCCCGCCGGACGTTTCGCCCCGGACGGCACGCACGTCGTCGATGGGGGTTATTTCGAAAACTCCGGCGCCACGACTGCACTGGATGTTTTACGGCAAGTGAATAACGAAATGCGGCAGAATGCCGAGCTGCGTGGCATCATTCCGCAAATCATCATGATCAGCAATGATCCATTGGGCGTCGCTTCAGGCAGTCACGATCTGGCGATGACAAAGCAAGAACTCAAGAACGTCGCGCGCACCGCAGCAGCAGGAGCGGCACGGCGCGAACCCGGCACATTTCTGGAAGATGCGCTCGCACCTGCCTACGCGTTGCTCTCGACACGCGACGCGCGCGGCGAGTATGCACAAAAGGCCATCGGACAGGCGCAGCGAGAATCTTGTGAGGCGATCAAAGCGCAACTGGGGATTCAAATCGGCGGACCGCAATGTTTGTATTTCTTTTCGCTCGCGCCAGCCACCGTTCCATTACCACTCGGCTGGATGCTATCGAACGGCGCGGCCGAGGCGATGCAAAAAGAAATGTTCGATTCAGGATTGTCAGCAAAAGCACCAGTGCCGACTTGGAATCAGTCGGTCCTCAAACAAATCGTCGCGGAACTTCACGGCGAAACACATTAGCTGGGATCGTTCGGGTGCGTAAAAAAGTGAAATCGCTTGGCAAAATCGACATTGTCTGTGGTGACATTACGAACCTCGAAATCGATGTCATTGTGAATGCTGCAAATACGACGCTGCTCGGCGGCGGCGGGATTGATGGCGCGATTCACCGTGCTGCCGGGCCTGAATTACTCGCAGAATGCCGAACGCTCGGCGGTTGTCAGCCTGGGGAAGCGAAAATCACGCGCGGATATCATTTGCCTGCCCGCTTCGTCATTCACACCGTCGGGCCGATCTGGCACGGCGGGAAACATGAAGAGGCTGAGACGCTGGCAAATTGCTACCGGAATTCATTGCAACTTGCAGTGGAAAACGGAATCAAGACCGTCGCGTTTCCGGCGATCAGTTGCGGCGCCTACGGCTATCCGATCCAAGCCGCGGCGCAGATCGCGATGAACACGACCCGCGAATTTCTCGCGACGAACGACAAGATCGACAAAGTGATTTTTGTTCTTTGGGGCGAGGAATTTTACGAGGTGTGGCGCCAATTTCTGTAGCCGCTTCCCTGTGGGAAGCGCAACCCGCATTCTCCATGAAACATCAGCGCCACGTTTCGCACAGCGAAACCCCTACAGTTGAGAAACGCAATCACGCAGCCACATCCGATTTCTTTTTGTATGATTAATCCGAACGAAAACGATCTTACGAGGGACGAACCGCAGCCTCAGCCGCGCGAAGAAGAACCTGGCTCAGGTGGGCGTGAGCAGTTTCGTCGATCAACAAGAAGAATCTCCACGGCCATGAGCCAGACGTGGGATGGAACAAAAGAAAAAGCTGGCCGTGCGCGAGAGCGCTCCGAACATTTCGTGCGGGAAAATCCCGTGCCGACGATCCTCGGCGCGCTTGGGATCGGAATCGCGATTGGCCTGGCGATCCGTTACGCCTCTACAACTGAGCAAAAAACAGAAATTGAGGTGAAATCGCCGCTCGGCAATCTGAACTGGAGTATTCTTTCTCTGCCGTTTCTCTGGCCGTTGTTCAAATCGGCCAAGGAAAAATATGAGACATCGGCGGATGTGATGGCGGACGCGATGAAGGACGGCGTCAAGCGGTTGAAAAAGATTGATGTGAACCGTTACGCGAAGCCGATCCGCAAACGCTGGAAAGCGTGGAGACGCTGAACATCACCCCAGTTTAGCTGCTGTAGCCACGGCCATGTGGGCCGTTTTGAAACGCAGCGCCGAGGCGGACCGGCCGCAGGCCGGTGGCTACAACATTTCCCGAACTGCCTTGAAGATCGATTCATTCAAGTGCGAGAAAGCCGTTGATGAGGTTGGCTAGTGGACGTGGATATTGCGCCATGAAAGCGTGCCCACCTTTAGGGAATTGAGCCAGCCATGCGCCGGGAATAGCGTTGACGAGTTTTAAACCGTTAGAAGCAGGAATCACGACGTCCTCACTCCCAGTGGCGACAAGTACCGGCGCCCTTATCTCTCGGAGCCGGTTCCCGATGCCGTTTTGGTGCCACGCGTCCATCGCTGCGCCCTGACGTTCGATCAACTCAGGAGATAACCGCGCACGCGCAGCCGCCACGACGTCGCCGAATTCGCGATAAAAGGATTCGGCGGCATCGCTCGGTAAAAGCAACGACAACAACCGGCGCGCCTGCTCATGAGGCGTGCCGGACATGTCGATAAGTTGGGACCATACGGCGGTTGAAGTAAGATCTGCGTAAGCACCTCCCGGGTCCGTCGATAGCAAGATGAGCTTGTCAACGCGATCCGGACGCTGCATAGCGAGCGTTTGGGCGATGAATCCGCCCATCGACCATCCCAATACGCTTATACGATCGAAGCCGAGCGCCTCGATTACATGCGCAGCGTCATCAGCGAGCTGAGCGATGTCGAACGGCTTTCCCTCATCGGTAGAGTCGCCGATCCCGCGATGATCGAGAAGGGTGAGCTCGTTGGAAGACGCGAGCCTATCAATGAATAAAGGGTCCCAATCAGCGCTCGTTGCGGCGAAACCATTCAGGACCAGAAGCGGCCGGCCCTTCCCTGTTCGACGATAACCAATTTGCGCGCTCTCGACCTGGATTCTGGCTAACGAGGCATTGGGCACCGGCGACGTTAGGAAGGCGCGTGACGGCGGTCAAGACAGCTGTGGTGGATCGTCTTCTCCGAAGACGATGCGAAATAAATCGCCGAAGGAGCAAAATATTGTTAAGGAAAAGCGGCTGCAGACACAAGAAATTCGGCGCCATTGACGCATTTCTTTTTCAACGCATTGAGGACAATGCGTTCCACCTTGAAGCAAGCATTCACCTCGCTGAAGGTGTCAATGCGCAAATGGTAAACTTCCGTTCGATTGTTTTGGCGAGCGCGAAGCGGCAGCTGAGGGGTTGAATGTTGAGCGCTGAGGATTGAACGTTTCATTCTCATATGGGAACGGAAAAGGGAATTCGATTCTTGGCGCTCGTCAGTTTGCTCGCCATCTTGACCGGGTGCGCATCACATAAGGACTCGGGCGGAGTATCCGTCACTGCGCAATCTGGCTTGAGTGGCTCCAAATGGGGCTACTACAGCGGCGATCCGATCACAAAATGGAACTCGGATGGGCGGACGATGACGCTGCTAACCGAGTTGAGTTACACCGATCCGCAGGG
>QHMS01000061.1 GCA_003217895.1 Verrucomicrobiota bacterium | reverse complement strand
TCAGGTTATTTGCTTTTTATGCTGCCAACCGTCGGGGGCAGCTATTGGATAAAATTTTTTCCGCCAGTGGCGGTTCTCGGATTAGGCATGGCGATATGCGTGGCACCGCTTACCACGGCGGTGATGAGTTCCGTCGCTGAAAACCACGCCGGCATCGCGTCCGGCGTTAACAACGCGGTTGCCCGCACCGCCAGCCTCGTCGCAATTGCCGTTCTCGGGATCGTCATGCTCCACGTTTTCAATCACGCGCTGGATTCGCGACTGGCAGAATGGAACGTGCCGCCGTCGGTAACGCGCTCATTTCAGATGCAACGCACGAAGCTCGCCGCCATTGCGATTCCGGAAGATCAAGACCCTGCAAGCCAACAGCTAATTCGCGGCGCGATTGATGAATCTTTCGTTTCCGGATTCAGAATGGTCGTGGCGCTCGGCGCGGCGTTGGCCGTTGCAAGTGCAGCCACCGCGCTGTTTTGGATCAGAGCGACGCCGGGCTTGCGTGCCGCCCAGAAAACCTAACCGCCTACCCGCGGCAAGAACTCTTCCCTGACGATCTTGCCGTCCTTGACAGTGTAAACGCCGACCTCAGACAGCTGCATCCTGTTCTTTGAATTTTTGTCGGTTACATCAATATCGTACTGCACCACAAAGCGATCGTGCGCCACAAATGGTCCGCTGACTTTGGCGCTGTGCACCTGCATGTTTTGCGTCCACCAGTCGGTTTTACCACGCACGCCTTCGATCCCTCGCGTTTCGGGCGAACTTCCATCCATCGTTCGCGCCTCGACGCTCACGATGTCTTTGTCGTAAAGCGTATCGAGCGCTTCCTTCCAAGCCTGCTTGCGGGTTAGTTCCACTACTTTCTTCGCTACTTCTTCGGTGTTCATTTTTTTCCTCCCATGTTTTGGTTTTATTTGCTGACAAATTGTAGGGCGGCCGCCGTGGCGGACGCCTTGGCGTCTGACACAGACGCCCTACAATAAAAATTTCTCCAAGCGATCCAGCACGCTGTTCCAGCCCTTATTGTGACGGTCGCGCGACTCTTCGCTCGGCAATTGAACGTGCGTCAATCGCAGCTCGGTGCCACCGTCGCGATCGGAAAATTCGACCGATACAACGCTGGTGTAATTTTCCCAAGCCTCATCGTCGTCCCATTTCCATGTGAAGACGACCTTCTTTGCCGGGACGAGCTCGCGGTATTCACCGAACACGCTCATTTGCTCGCCCTCCTGGTTGACCAAATCCCAGCGATACTTTCCCCCGACTCGCGTGTCGGCTACGATCTTGAGCGTTCGAACCTCTTTCGGCCCCCACCATTCCTTTAATTGCACTGGATCGGTCCACGCTGCATAGACGCGATCCCGCGGCGCGTTGATGAACCGTTTGATTTCGAGTGATGTTTTCTCTGTCGTTTTCGTATGATTTTCCTTTCTGTCACGTGTCATCCGGGATTTCGGGCTCGACCAGTTTCGCCAACTGATTGAGCGATTCCTGCCAGCCGAGGTAGCACATTTCCGCCGGAATCGCGGCGGGGATGCCTTCTTGCACAATGGTCACTTCTGTCCCGCAAGAAACTTTTTTCAGCGTGATTGTCGTCACCATTTCGCCGGGCAGGTTCGGATCGTCGAACTTGTCGATGTATCGAATGCACTCGTTCGGTTTGAGTTCGAGATATGTCCCGCCGAAGGAATGGCTCTTGCCGGTGGTAAAATTCGTGAACGACATTTTGTAAGTGCCGCCCACTTTCGCGTCCATGTGATGGACCTTGCAGGTGAATCCGTTAGGCGGAAGCCATTTTGCCATCGCGTCTGGATCGAGAAACGCGCGGTAAACTCTATCCGGTGGCGCGCGCAGAACGCGGTGGAGCCGGATCGTGCTCGTTGATGCGGGCTCAGTCTTTTTCGTCATCGTGCTTCCTTTCCACAAATTTCTTCAGCTCGGTGCCAATGATCGCGGTCCAGCCAGCCTCGAAATTCTTCCGCGCATACGCCGGAGTTTTCGGGAAAGTCTCCAGACCTTGGTGCGTTAACCGCAACCTCGTCATGTTACTTTCAGGAAACAATTCAATCGTGACCAGCGAGTCGCCCGGTTCGCCTTTGTAGCGCCAGGTGTAGGCGATTTTCTTTTGCGGGATCACTTCTGTGACACGGCAAAGATGATGATAAGTCGTGCCTTCGTGCTCAACCACGAATTCAAATTCAAAGCCGACTTCCGCCTTGAATTCCTTCAGATCGAAATACCATTGCCGCATTTGATCGACATCGGTCAGCGCTTTCCAAACGCGCGTGATCGACGCGTCGAAAGTGCGCTCGACCACAACGCCTTCAGCCACATTTTGTTCCGTAGTCATAATCGTTGGATCAATATTGGTCGTGTCGGCGGACCCAATCCATCGTCGAATCCGGATTCTCGTCGCGGCCTTTCGGCACGAGATCGAGAAAGTTGTAGGCGCCAACTAAACTGTCGAGCCCGCGGGCGTAAGTCGAATAGGTGTGAAAGACGTCGCCGTTTTCATCTTTATAAAACACGCTCAGCCCGGGGAGCTCGTCGTTGATGAATTCCCCGCCTTCGTAGTTGTAGTAGACCTTGTTTTTCTTCTCATCCTCCTTTGTGAACGAGACGTGATAGTCGAAGTTGAAATCGTTCCGTTGGGATGACACCCATTTGAAGCGCCAGCCCATCCGCTTTTTGTAGCTTTCCAATTTGGAGAGTGGTGCGCGCGAGATCGCGACGAAGCTCACGTCGCGATGCGGCAAGTGCCAGTTGGCGCCATCGAAGTGGTCAGCCAGATAGGAACAGCTCTTGCAGCCTTCTTCCCAATCCGGGCCGAACATAAAGTGGTAAACGATGAGTTGGCTGCAGCCGCCGAACAGATCGGCCAGTGTTTCTTTGCCTTCGGGGCCGTCGAAAACGTAGTCTTTGTCGATTTTTACCATCGGCAGTTGACGCCGCGCGGCGCTGAGCGCGTCTCGCTGGCGTGTGAATTCTTTTTCTCGCGTCAGCAAATCTTTTCGGGCGATCAGCCACTCAGCTTCGGAAACGATTTCTCTTTGTTTCGCTCTTGTTCTTGGTTCCATCTCTTGCAGTTTCATTTTGGTTTTCTTTGTGTTGGTTTGTCTGTTTGCTCCTGTAAGACCTGCTCATGGCCAGGGCGCTTAGTCCACCAGTCGACGTCGCGCTGGCTGCGATGAAAGTAATGCTGGCGATGCAAGCGGGACACATGGTCGTAATTGTTTATCGTTTTTTCGAAGGGTCTTTGGTCTTTTCCAGATAAGCGGCTAAACGATCGAGCGATCCTTCCCAGAATTTTCTGTACTCTTCGACCCATTGCGCGGCTTGTTTGAGCGGCTTGGCGTCCAGCTGCATTTCATGCACGCGCCCGTAACGCCGCCGCCGTAACAATCCAGCTTTCTCCAAAACGCGGAGATGTTTCGAAACCGCGGGTAAGGACATGGCGTGCGGGCGGGCGAGATCGGTCACGCGTCGATCGCCCCGGGCGAGATGCGCCAGGATACGCCGCCGGGTGGGATCGGCCAGAGCCGCAAACGTTCGATTCAAAGTGCTGGAATATTTAACCATTCGGTTAACTATTGTCAGGTTATTTTTGACGCGCAAGCACTTTTTTTGTCGCGATCTATGGAACCTGGCTGATCGCGCTAGCCGGACATGAACTACAGCAAAGCATCAAAGCGCTCCGACTGCGCGTTCGAGCACGTAGCCGATCAGGCCGCTGGCTGGAAGAGTGAGAAACCAGGTCCAAACAATTCGTTCGACTACGGTCCAGCGCATTCCGCTGAAACGCTTCACCGCGCCGACGCCCATGATCGAGGTGGAAATCACGTGAGTCGTCGAAAGCGGAATGCCGTAGTAACTCGCGGCTTGAATGATCAACGCGGCTGTCGTTTCCGCCGCGAACCCGTGCACTGGCTGCAATTTCACCATGCGATGCCCGAGTGTGCGAATAATTCGCCACCCGCCGGCAGCTGTTCCTACCGCCATCGTTACCGCGCAAAGAGCGATCACCCATTTGGGCAGCACGAAGACTGGCGTTTTAAGAAAGTCTAACCAAGCCGGGAAATGATCGAAACTCCCAGCTTTCGTGCCGGTAAAAAGTGCCAGCGTAATAATGCCCATGGTTTTTTGGGCATCATTAGTCCCGTGGCTGTGCGCCATCCAGGCTGCGCTGAAAATTTGCAGTTTCCCAAAAAGCGAATGGACGAAATGCGGCGTGAAACGTTGCAGCGTAATAAAAAGTAGAAGCATCAGTAACGCTCCGAAAATAAATCCGGCCAATGGCGATGTGATCATGGGTATGACAACCTTCGGCCACACCCCTTCATTCCATTTTATGACGGACCAATTGCCGCGCGCCGCGGCCAACGCTGCGCCGCAAAGGCCGCCGATCAGCGCGTGACTCGAACTGGACGGCAAACCGAGCCACCACGTGGCGATGTTCCATGCAAATGCGGCGATCACGGCGCAGAGCACCGTCGTCATTGTGACGATGTCGGTGTCCACCAGTCCTTTGCCGATCGTGGAAGCAACCGCGCCGCCGAACAATGCGCCGGTAAGATTGAAAAACGCAGCCATCGCGATCGCCTTGCGCGGCGTCAGAACTCGCGTCGAAACTACGGTGGCGATCGCGTTTGCGGCGTCGTGGAAGCCGTTGCTGTATTCGAAAATGATCGCCGCAAGAAGGACGGAAATTAACGTGAGCACGCGATTGCTTGCTACGAATACTTGAGCGCCACTTGCAGGATGATGTTTCCGGCGTCGCGGCAGCGATCAATGACCTTTTCCAGCAAACCGTAAAGATCGTAGAGAAAAATGATCTGTTTCGGGTCGTATTTGCCTTGAAAAAGATCGCGAAGGCGATTGAGCTCGAGGTTGTCCGCGTCGCCTTCGATGCTTTGCAGTTTCGTATTCATTTCCCGGGCGGTGCCGGCGTCAATCCCTTTTCGTAACTGTTTCACCATCGCCAGCACGGTTTCGGCTGCCTGATCCAGCAATTCGACCTGCTTTTGAAAACTGTGCCCGCGCAAATCGTCCGGGCAGATTAAGATCCGCTCACCGATTTTTTCGACAGTCTTCGGAATCTTATAAAGCGCCGCCGCCAATTCCTGGATGTCTTCCCGCTCCAGCGGCGTGACGAATGTTTTTGAGAGCTGCTCGGTTAGTTCCTGTGTGATGCGTTTGTCCTCGCGCCGGCTGTGCGCAAACTCTTCGAGGTGCTCTGGCGTCTCATTTTGCTGAAGTTTTTCCAGCAGCGCGACCAGATGATGGACACTGCTGTCGGCCTGCTGCGCGCTCGCTTCCAGCAAATCGTAAAACTTTCCGTCCCTGCCGATGAGTTTTTGAATCGAGAACATAAGCAGTTCCTCGTGCAGCGAGTAAATTTACAAAAAACGTCGCAACCTGGCGAGTAAAGACTTTAGACTACCAAGCTGTTTGGGCGACTAACCAACCGCCCCAGACGGAATCGCGAACTTTCGTTGTCTTT
>QHMS01000060.1 GCA_003217895.1 Verrucomicrobiota bacterium | reverse complement strand
GATCCTGATGCTCAGCGTGTTATCGCAAAAATCGATACCGGAGGGCGCCCGCGTTCCGTTGCATTTCTACCCGACGGCTCTCGCGCGTACGTCCCCTGTGAGAATGTGGGTTACGTTGCGGTGATTGACGCGAAGTCGCACAAGCTATTATCCAAAATTCAATTGCCAATGGGCTCGCTGCCGATGGGTACCGCCATTTCCACAGATGGAAAGGAGCTTTACGTCTCCACAGGCCGCGGAAACGCAGTTGCGATCATCGACACCCAAAAGAACAAAGTGCCGCGGTCGCCTCTCCTCTCCGCGCGAGGAGAGGGGGAGGGTGAGGAGTCGATTGTTGCAATGATTCCAGTTGGAAATCGCGCCTGGGGAATCGCGCTCGATCCCACCGAGTCGAAGCTTTACACCGCAAACGGCGCATCAAACGACGTCTCCGTTGTCGATTTGAAATCGCGCAAAGAACTGCGCCGGATCAAAGTCGGCGACGGCCCGTGGGGAATCGCAGTTGTGAGCGGCGCCAAATGAAAGAGGAGGCTACGGGCGCGGTGGCGGCGTCGGGCGAATTCTCGGTGTCGGCTCAGATCTCGGCGTCATCGTCGATCTGGGAGTAGCAGTAGGTGTCGGCGTAGGCGTTGCGCTCGCTGTGGCTGTAGCCGTCGGCGTCGTGGTTGCAGTCGCAGTTGGCGTAGCCGGGACTGTGGCTACCGGTGTCGATGTCGGCGTGTGAGTGGCCGTCGGCGTCGATGTCGGCGTGAAAATAGCCGTAGCTGTGACCGTCGCCGTTACGGTAGGTGTTGGAGTCGGCGATGCCGTTGGCGTCGGGCTTGGCGTCGTCCCGCTCTGTACCTCAAACGACCCAACATCAATTCGGCCATTACGCACACGCCAGAAATTGGAGCCGCGCTGGTCGTAAAAAGGAGGCGGAGTAAAATTTGGGTCGCCTGCATCAATAGCTGGGCTGCCTGGCATTAGAGAATGCGTAAATGTAGGTCCGCCGTTGCCTTGCAACGGCCCTAGCAGTGGATCAATGTTGATCTGGTCGCCAGGGCCGGTTAAAAAACCGCTGCCATCGTCACTACTAACATTGTAGCCCAGTGATGTGACCGTGCCGCCGCTACCGGTAGTGATATTAGCACCTGAGTCGCCTCTTTTTAGGACAGTATTTCCGATGTGAAGTGCACCGAGGTTAAAGACACCGCCGCCACCATTACTAGCCGAGTTACCGCTGAGCGTACTATTAGTAATGAGCAGCATGCCCCCATTAATGCATCCGCCACCACTGCCGTGAGCTGCATTGCCGCTGAACGTGCTGTTAGTTATCATTAGGGTTCTGGCGTTGTACACGCCGGCCCCTTCGCTACTAGCCATGTTATCGCTAATCGTGCTGTTAACTATGCTCAGCGTTCCCGAATTGTAGATACCACCCCCGAACGGCGCTATGTTCTCACTGACAGTGCTATTGGTAATGGTCAACGTCCCGCCGTTGCTATTCAAGATACCACCGCCGAAGTTATTCTGCCCATTCCTGATCGTCAGGTCGGAAATTGTAACAGGTCCAATCGACGTGACGTGGAAGGCGTCGCTGGCGGCATTTGCATTAATAGTCAGCACGTTGGCACCAGGACCGTTGATCATCACGCGCACGTTCACCCGCAATTCGCCGGTGGTAAGCGTAATCACGCCTGAGATGCCAGTCGCATCGATTGTGTCACCGTCGTTCGCGATCTCGAGCGCCTGACGCAATGAGCCCTGGCCGTTGTCATTGGTGTTGCTAACTATGATGGTCGTGGCGTGCGCGGAAATTGTGAGTGTGCAGACCAACGCTAAGTGAATTGCCGCGGGCTTATTGCGCACGCTTCTTGTACCGTAGAATTGCACGACAAGTGCAAGCCTCTGATGGTGACATTTTTGTTACTTTCATGGAACCGTCGGGAGTTGGGTTCGGTTACGTCTCTCCGTTTATTCCGATGGGACGGACAAGCTGGATTGCTAACGTGGATCGCGAGGGAAAGCGCTTCAATTGTGTGCGGTGAGATTTCGCGCGGCCCGCGTTCTATCCGCCGGCGTAATTCGGATAGCGCTCGCGCAACTCGCGCGACAGCCGGTCGGCTTCCTCGGTTTTGCCTGCTTGGCGATATGCCAACGCGGCTTTGTCCAGCGCGCGAGGTGTTATGGCCGGGTCGTCGTAAAGCAGAGCCACGCCCTTAAAAGCCTTGCCGGCGTCGTCGTAATTTCCGCGCTCCAACTGGACCTCGCCCGCGAGCAAACGCGCTTCCGCATTCACGCGTCCCTCCGGTTGCAGCGCCATGATTTGTTCGGCGATTTTCTGCGCCTCGTCAGGTTTGTGAGCGCTTATCTTCACTGCACCGAGCGCGAGTAACACCTTAGCCTTTCCCGCCGGATCTTTCGCGGCCACCAGATACTTGGCGAAGGCGTCCTCCGCCTCACCCACGTTTTTCAGCTTCGTCGCCGTGTCGCCCAGATAGAACAAGTAATCTGGTTTAACGTTGCCTTGATTCTCAATTTTCTGGAGCGCGCCGAGGTATTTTTCCGCTACCTGAAAATTCTTCTCGTTGTAATATTCAATCCCGAGCCACTCCAGAACTTCTGGTGGCAGATTCGTGCTTGGGCTGTCGGCCATAAAATCGTTCACCTCTTTGGTGAGCGCGGGCCGATCTTTCAAATAGAACTGGCACAGAATGATCCGAAGCGACGCGAGATTGTAGTACTGCTCCTTGTTCAGTTGCCGGGCCATATTCAGCGCGGTCAACGCCGCCTTGTAATTCTTTGCCTCAAACGCGGTCTTGCCGATGTAGTACTGCGCCTGCGCTGCAACAGAGCTCTTGGGGAACTCTTTCAGGAGCTGCCGGAAAGTGTCGACCATGCCCTTCGTATTCTCCTGTTGGCCAAGAATGAGGGCCTTTAATTGCAGACTCGCTTCGCGCTCGCGGGCTTTGGGATATTTGGCGAGGATAATGTTCAAGTCTGTAAGCGCGGCGTCGTAGTTTTTGCTTTGCTCGTATGCCAGCGCGCGCTGCGCGAGCGCAGCGGGCGCTTGCGAACCATCCGGGAAGGTTTGCATGTAGTAAGTGAAAGCTTCGATTACGCCGGGAATATTTTTCGTTTGGACTTGGCACAAGCCAAGTTTGTAGGCTGCTTCTGCGCGCAACGTTGGGGAAAGCTCAGATGCGCGCAGTTCCCCGTAAATTGCCGCTGCCTCTGCATAATTTTGCTGTTTGTAGAATGCTTCGGCTTTTAACAGCTTCGCTTCGTCGGCGCGGTCGTTTGTAGGATTCGTCGCCAGGAATTCATCTATTGCAGCAGGAAGCGCCGATGGATCAGAGTTGTAAACGTTGATCAGCCGCTGGTAAGCAGCATCCTTCGCTT
The DNA here is from genome assembly GCA_003217895.1 of Verrucomicrobiota bacterium. Taxonomy (GTDB): domain Bacteria; phylum Verrucomicrobiota; class Verrucomicrobiia; order Chthoniobacterales; family UBA10450; genus Udaeobacter. Next base: position 2,687 of record QHMS01000060.1, on the reverse strand, counting down.
CCTCGCGGTCTGGATAGTTCGCGATAATCTGGCGATAAAGCGCTTCAGCTTGCTTCGAATGACCTAGTTGCCGCTCGCTATTTGCTGCCATCAACAATACCTCGGCCTGGGCCGCATCGGGTAGCTTCTCAAGATCCTTTTTATAATCGGCGAGCAACTGTGCGTATTGGCCAGTCTGGTATTGCAACTTGCGGAGACCGACTTGCGCAATCGCCCGAAACTTTCCAGCCTCAGGGAGAGTGCAGCCCTTTTGCAGTAACGCTGCGGCTCTGTCGGTCATTGCCTTGTCGATTTTGCCTTTGTCACTCTGAACAAGTTCGAGCGCGATCATGCCGCCGCGCACAGCTGACTCCGCTTTCAAAGCTGGCTTTGAGGATTCATTAGCGAGCGCTTCGTATTGCTTCAGCGCATCGATTTTTTTTCCTTTGCTCGCGAAAATCGATGCTGCCGTCGCTCGCGCGTCTTCGCGATACGGATTTGGATTTCCAGCGTCGGCTACTTGCACATAAATATCGGCAGCTTCCTCCTTGCGCCCGGTTGCTTCGAGGCAACGCGCTTCGAAATAGCGCGCAGAAAGCGCCACCGCAGGTTCCTTTGATTTCGCAGCGGAACGATGAAAAAGCGGAAGCGCCGTCGCGTAATCCTTGTCTGTAAACGCCATCTCGGCGAGAGCGTATGCCGCGGGCCCGGCGAACTCGCTGTCGCCGTAGTCGTTCAGCACTTTCTGGAAATTTGTCCGAGCGCTCGAAACGCGATTGAGATTCCGATAGCATTCGCCAAGCGAGAAGTAAGCGTTCGCCCGGCCCGGGCGCCCGGGATAATCGTCGAGATACTTCTGATATTCCGGAGCCGCCAGATCGTAAAGTTTTCGAGTGAACAGACCATTCGCGTAATCGAGCTGACGTTGATCGGACGCCTCGCCTTCGCGTGCTCGCGGCTCTGAAGTTTCGTCCTTTAAAGAGCGGAGGACTTTGTCGATCGATTCATCCGCGGGGAGAGCGTGCGGGGCTGGCTGTTCAGCTACCGGACGCGCCCGGCGCACTTCCGGCTGGGATTGAGCGACGGCGACGCTGGCTGTCCAAAGCAGCATTAACAGGCCAAACAGGTAGGGACGTCGCGCTGCCCCGAAAGCTTTCGGGGGACGGCGCAGCGCGCCGTCCCTGCCGCTGGGTCCGATTTTCATTTTGCAGTGGCGAATGCCACATTGGTGACGCCTGCTTCAGTGCAAATATTTAAAACGTTGATAATATTCTTGTACGCCCCGCCTTCGTCACCGCGGATTACTACAGCTTGCTCGGAGTTTAATTGAACCAGACTCTTCAGTAATTCAGTCAATTCCGGGCCGCTCAGCGTGCGTCGGTTTACAACCACATTGCCGTCTGCCTTTACGTTCACGACAACGTCCCCGATCGGCGCACTCTTTTCCGTCGCAGCCGAGGCTTTTGGAACCTTCACGTCTAGTTCGTTTTCGTTGCGGGCTGCGTTCCACGTCAGAAGGAAAAAAATCAGCAGCAACAACAACACATCAACCAGGGGCGCAAGTTGGATGCCTGGATGATGCAGAGGCGCGTGACCACGCAAATTCATGAGGCGAGATGCGCGATGCGCGATTCGGGATCCGGGATATTACTGCGATCGGTACGATGCGAACGTTCGACACTGTCGATGAAAACATTGAGCTTTCGGCCGAGTAGATCGAGTCGGTCACTTAAGTCACGATAGACGACCTCGTTGGTTAGCGATCCGGTTTCAAAGAGCATTTCTAAATGATCGATGGTTTCATCGCAGGAAGCATGAGCGAATACAAGAAACCGAATGAACTCCTGCTTGTAACGTCGACGGCCGTAGCCCTCGACAATGTTCGCGGATACCGATTTCACGGAGAGGCGAATCTGGCTACCCTCCTCATACATCTCGAACTTCGGCAAGTCTTGGAGTGTCATGCGATGCACAGCAATCGCGATTTGTTTTGCCAGCTTCCAAATCTCGAGATCTCGATAGCTCATTTCACCTCTCGCATCCTGTACCTCGCATCCCGCATCACGGGTCACAGTTCCTGTTCAATCAGCACGGGAATTCGCTCCGCCCGTTTCCCGTATTGCAACGAAAGCAAAGCCAGCACGTGCGTCGAAGCAGCTTCCAGGTCTGAGATCAGCTTTTGCGCTCTGCAGCGGAAGAAAGCGTAAAACATCATCGCTGGAATACCGATCGCAAGCCCAGCGGATGTGTTCACAAGCGCCTCGCTAATGCCGCGCGACAGCGCCACGTACCGCGCCGAGCCAATGTCGGCTCCCAACGCGCCGAAAGAATGGATAATCCCAAACACGGTGCCCAGCAGTCCAAGCAGCGGCGCAATCATTCCGATATCGGCCAGGTAAATGACGCGATTATTAAGACTGGCCGCGACTCGCGTGCCTTCTGTCTCGGCGATTTCGCGAACTAACTGGAAATCCGCATGCGGATTCTTGGTCATGAAATCGAGCATTTTTTGCACGACCCGTGCGATCGCTTCGCCGTGCCGATTGGAGACAGCGAGCAACCCCAGATAATCGCGTTTACGCAACAGCGCGTCCGCCGTAGCCATGTACCCGCTCGAAACCACGGCCCCGCGCCGGATCGTCATCAGGTAAACGACCACCAGCATGACGAAAAAAATCGACAACAGAAACAGCGGAATCATCACCGGA
>QHMS01000059.1 GCA_003217895.1 Verrucomicrobiota bacterium | reverse complement strand
CGCACACCGGCAAACGTGATTCGGAAGCACGAACACTTACCGCAACGCGACCGGTTCGCAGGCGGCTTGAGTCGCCGAGTTTTTTGGAGCGACCAGGGCAGGGATCGTCACTTTCTGCTGGGTGCAATCTTTCAGTTGTTGGATGAAGAAGGCTGGCGCTATTCCACTGATAGCGGATGGAACGAGTGGGACATCCAGATCTATGGAAACTTCTGGTGGAGCACAACGCTGCAAACCGTTACCGAATACCACGGCGGCGGGAAATGTTTGACGCGCGTTCGGCTTCGCAGCCGACTCGTCACCACCACGATCATTTTTAATCTGATTGCGTTAAGTCTGTTGATCTATCGCCAACTCAACATTTCTCACGTTGAGCTGTGGTCTATCGTTCCCTACGGACTGTTTTTGCTGTTTCTATGGACGCGCGCGCGCGCACTGAAGTCGCGAGTAGCCGAACTGGTTGATGTCGCAGCGCATCGCGCAGGTCTGCAACGGGTGAGCCGCAGAGGTAAAACCGCCGTGCCAACAGCAGATCCGGAAATTCTCGTTGCAGTGAATGTGACCGACCCCGCGACGCCGCGTTCGCCCGGGTAGCGCACGCGTATTTCTGGGAACCACAGCCTGCCAGCCTGTAGTTGCCGGCAACATCTGCGCGTACGCCATTCGTGTGGCGACGCCGTTTTCTCCGGTCTCGGCAGCCTGCCCCAGAGCAAAGGACACGAAAAACGCGTACTGTCTCTGCGTCAAAGTTTCAAATGCACCTTTCCTGTGCCTCGCTCGATGCGACCAATTTGTCTCGCTTGCAAGATCGATTTTGCTCGCCGTGCATCTCGCTCGGCAATGATCACCGCTATCCCAATGCCCATGTTGAAAACCTGGTACATTTCCTGTGCATCAACGTTTCCATTTTGCTGCAAGATTTGGAAGATGCGCGGGACCCGCCAGCTTTTCGCTTCAATCATCGCATCACAATTTGAAGGCAGAATCCGCGGCAGATTGTCGATCAAACCGCCGCCGGTGATGTGGGCGAGACCTTTGATCATGCCGATCGGAACCTTTTTTAAAAGCGGCTGATAATTTTTGTGCACGCGCAACAATTCTTCGCCCACAGTGACTTTCGATGCAGGCAGAAGCGAACTCGGTTTCAGCCGCATCTTCTCGAACAAAATTTTTCGTGCCAGCGAATAGCCGTTCGTATGCAGGCCATTTGACGCGAGGCCGAGAATGACGTCACCCGGTTTAATTTTTCGGCCATCGATGATCTCTGCTCGATCGACGACTCCAACGATGCAACCGGCAAGGTCGTATTCGCCTTTCCGATACATCCCGGGCATCTGCGCGGTCTCGCCACCGAGCAAGGCGCAACCGGCCAATCGGCACGCTCGCGAAAGTCCGCGTAACAGTTGCCGGAAAACTTTCGGTTCGAGTTTATCGCATCCAATGTAATCGAGAAAGAACAAGGGTTGTGCGCCGAGCACGGCAATGTCGTTGACGCAGTGGTGCACCAGATCCGCGCCCACGGTATCGTGCTTATGCATCGCGAACGCGATTTTCAATTTCGTCCCCACACCGTCGATACTCGCGACCAGAACTGCTTCGCGCATTCTGCGGAAATGCGCTGTGAACAGTCCGCCGAAGCCACCGACCTTGCCGAGCACCTGCGGCCCATGCGTTCGCCTGACATCTGACTGAACCTCGCGCTTCAGTCGATTGCCAAGATCGACATCGACGCCTGCATGCGCGTATGCTTTTTGTTTCCTTGTCATCCCGAGCCGCAGAGACGGCGAGGGATCTCACACATGCTCCGTTGATCACACCTCCAAACATGCGTGATCAAAGCTTTGTAAGTGGGGTCCTTCGCTCCGCTCAGGATGACACGCATGAAGAAAACTACTTCAAATCGGCGAATAGAGTCGGCTGCGCTTCCTGGTCGGCGAGGGCTTTGGCGCGTTGCTCGCGTTTTTCCATGATGAATTTGTCCAACGCAGGATCGACGGGCAGAGGATAGTCGCCATTAAAACAAGCCAGGCAAAAGCTGTTCAATGGCCTACCCGTCGCTCGCACCATGCCTTCCACATCGAGATAGCCCAGGCTATCCACACCAAGATATTTGCAGATGTCCTCCACCGACATCTGATTTGCGATCAATTTTTCCGGATCCGGAAAATCGATTCCGTAATGACACGCAAACCGGTGCGGTGGACAGCTTACGCGCATGTGGACTTCTTTCGCGCCAGCCTCACGCAGGTTGACCACGCGCGCCCGCGCCGTGGTACCGCGCACAATAGAGTCGTCCAGAACCACTACTCGTTTTCCGGCCACCATTTCCTTGATTAAATTTAACTTCACGCGCACATCAAAATCCCGGATCAGCTGGCTGGGCTGCAGAAATGTGCGCCCGATATAGTGATTGCGGACGAAAGCGTGGGCGTAGGGAATCTTTAATTCCTGCGCGAAACCGAGCGCAGCGTAATTTCCGGAGTCTGGTACCGGCACGACAATATCGGCTTCGACGGGAAATTTTCTCGCCAACTCGCGTCCCATTTCCATGCGCACTTTCCCCACGTTCACTCCGCCGATCATGCTGTCCGGGCGCGCGAAATAAACGTATTCGAACATGCAAAATGCGGGACGCTCATCGGGAAACGGTCGCTCCGAGCGCAATCCGTTTTCGTCGATGATCAGCACTTCGCCCGGTTCAATTTCGCGGACGAACTCCGCGTGAATCAGATCAAACGCGCAGGTTTCGGACGCGACGATGTAAGCACCGTCGAGTCTGCCAAGCGCGAGCGGCCGCCAGCCAAACGGATCGCGCACGGCGATCAACTCCCGTTCGCTCATGATCAGCAACGAAAACGCGCCCTGAATCCGGCGCAACGCCGCGAGCACATTGGCGCCATTGTCGGATGGCTGCGCGAGCAAATGCAAAATGATCTCGCTATCGGCGGTCGTTTGGAAGATGGAGCCTTTGCGCTCCAGCTCGTCCCTCAAAACATCGGCGTTAATCAAATTGCCATTGTGCGCGATGGCCATCTGACCCCGCACACAATCCACCACGAATGGTTGCGCATTTTTGATCGTGCTCGTCCCCGTGGTTGAATAGCGTGTGTGTCCGATCGCGCGCGTCCCTTTAAGCTTCGCCAGTTCTTGCTGCCCGAACACTTGCGACACGAGGCCCATGTCTTTGTGAAACAGAAAGGTCGTGCCCGGCCCGTTGCTCGTGACGATTCCAGCGCTTTCCTGGCCGCGGTGCTGTAGCGCGAACAATCCGTAATAGCTCAGCACCGCCGCCTTGGGATGGCCGAACACACCGAAAAGTCCGCACTCGTGCTGCGGAATGACAGCGGAATCCAGAGCTTCGTCGATCTCGAATTTGTCCGGGGGCGCAATCACAATAGATAATCCATCAAATTGGGGCGCGTTCAACCGCGCGATTTTGGAGTGCGCCGCACTCCAAAATCACAAGCTCGGAATTCTTTCCGTTCCCTCTTCTTCAACCGCACGACGAATTGCATTCCACCAACCGTCGTAAAGATCCGCAACCTGCCAGCGAAAAGTTTCCTCGTTTACTCGGATACAGAGTTCTGCCGCAGCGACTTTTCCCAGCTGCTTAAACGGAACACCGCTCTCGTTTAAGATCGATATCGTTTTTTCCAAATCGATTGGCGCGACGGAAATCACAATGCGCGACTGCGACTCGTTGAAGAGCACTGTAGCCACGTCGCTAGTTGCCGCGCCGTAGCTGTGCGGAGGCGGATGCGACGTCCTGTCTGAACGGCCCGCAGGGCCGTGGCTACAATCGATCTCTGCGCCGAAAAGTTTTTCCGGATTAAAGCAACATTCCGCCACGGCCACGGCGAGCCCGCCTTCGGAACAGTCGTGGGCGCTTTTCGCCAAACCTTCGCGGATCAAATCGCGAACGGCGTTTTGAACTTTGATCTCGTGGGCAAGGTCGACCTGCGGCGGGGCACCAATTTTCAGGCCGTGACAAACTTTCAGATAACGTGAGCCGCCAAGGTTGTAGCCGGGATCGTTGATCCCGGCCCCGGCATCATCGATGCCGGCTACAGTTCCGACGAGAATGATAAAGTCGCCGGCTTCTTTGAACCACTGCGTGGTGATGTATTTCTCGTCATCAATTAATCCGACCATCCCGATGGCCGGCGTCGGATCGACAACGCCAGCGGGGTTTTCATTATACAAAGAAACGTTTCCGCCAGTGACCGGTGTGCCGAAGGCGCGGCAGGCTTCCGCGACGCCTTCAACAGCTTCGCGCAGTTGCCAGAAGTTTTCCGGCTTGTAGGGGTTCCCGAAATTCAGGCAATCGGTCACGGCCAGTGGCCGTGCGCCCGAGCAGGTGAGATTGCGTGCTGCTTCCGCGACAGCGATCTTGCCGCCCTCGCGCGGATCGAGAGCGCAATAGAGCGAATTACAATCGGTGGTCGCAGCTAGGATCTTGTTCGCATAGCGAACGAAGAACACCGCGGCATCTGATCCGGGTTTGACGAGCGTGCCTGTGCGCACAGTGTGATCGTACTGTCGATAGACCCAGTTTTTTGAGGCAATGGTTGGGTCGCGCAACAATTGCCGCAGCGCTTCGTGATTGTCGATCTTTCGCAGCTTGTTGTAGCCGGGATCGTCGATCCCGGCCACAGTGGGCGGCTTCCTTGCTTCGCGCGAATAAAGCGGCGCCTCTTGGGCGAGAGGTTTCGCCGGGATTTCAGCTGCGATCGCGCCGTTGTTTCGCACGCGCATCATGCCGTCGTCAGTCACGCGTCCGATTTCGGCGCATGGCACATCCCATTTCTCGAAGATTTCGCGGACTAGGTTTTCTTTTCCGCGCCTGGCGATGATCAACATGCGTTCCTGCGATTCGCTCAACATAATTTCATACGGTGTCATGCCGGGCTCACGCTTTGGAACTTTCGCCAGATCAATTTCGATTCCGCTTCCGGCGCGGCTGGCCGTTTCGCTCGTGGAACAAGTCAGGCCGGCCGCGCCCATATCTTGAATTCCCGCCACTGCATCGCGCGCCAGCAGTTCGAGACATGCTTCCAGCAACAACTTTTCCTTGAACGGATCGCCCACCTGCACGGCGGGACGATCCTCGCGTGATTGTTCGGTTAATTCGCGCGACGCAAAAGCCGCGCCCGCCAGGCCATCACGACCTGTTTCGGCGCCGACATAAAAAACAGGATTGCCAGCGCCTTCGGCCGTGCCGCGCGCGAGTTGTTCGTGACGCAACACGCCGAGGCAAAAAACATTTATCAGCGGATTTCCCTCGAAACTTTCATCGAAATAAATCTCGCCGCCAATTGTTGGAATGCCGACGCAGTTTCCGTAATGCGCGATGCCGGACACGACGCCGGTGAAGAGCCGCCGGTTGGCGGCGATTTGTTTTTGTCGATCTTGTGTGGCGGCACGTGTGTCGCCTGTGCGGCCACCACGGCCGCCACTGCAGTTCTCCGTGATTGGCCCGAAGTGCAGCGAGTTCAGGCAAAATTCCGGACGCGCGCCCATGGTGAAAATGTCTCGAATGATCCCGCCTACGCCGGTGGCCGCGCCTTGGAACGGCTCAATCGCGCTCGGATGGTTGTGGCTCTCCATCTTGAACGCGATCGCCCAGCCGTCGCCGATATCCACCACGCCGGCGTTTTCTTCGCCTGCCTTAACCAGAATGTTTGGTCCCGCTGTGGGAAATTTCTTCAGCTCTTTCTTCGAATTCTTGTACGAGCAGTGTTCGCTCCACATGACCGAAAAAATCCCCAGCTCGGTAAAATTCGGTTCGCGACCGAGAATTTTTTTGATCCGCTGGAATTCTTCGCCAGTGAGGCCGTATCGCCTCACGAGTTCAGGTGTAACAAGCGGATCGGTAGGCGGCGTTTTGCAAGTCATTGACATGCGACATTAATGAATTGGCCGGGCTCGCTCAAACACGCAAATAGCAAATACTTCGAATGCCGGCGTTTTGAAAACGGTCAAAATATCGGACGGAACGCCGCTTGCTTTTGCGCAAACCAGCTCGACGACAACCGAAGAAACGACAACAACAAAACCCGCAACGACAACTGAGACTACTACAGACACGACTTACGCGGCGGGCACGGTTACCACCTATGAGCCAGGTAAGACCATTGTGGTCAAGGGCGAGCAGGGACCTGTTAGCTTCGCGCTCGGCACTACCGCGCACGTCGTTAATGCGGCTGGGAAAGTAGTGACCGCTCCGCTGCACGCCGGCCAAAAGGTACGTGTTTATTACACGGGCCCGACCGAAAGTCGGACGGTTGAGCGAGTGGTCGTTGAGGATTAAACGAAATTAACTCGTGAACGTGAAGTCGCAGGGTTCCTGTGAATCCTGCGACTTTTTGCGTGGTGGTGCTCGAGGCGTCCGAAACAGGCACGCACCGCGAAACAGTTGCGGAAGGTGAATTTAATGAAAGGAAATCTTATGAAACGAATAATTATTGCTTTTGTTTGCGTGATGATTGCGCCTTTGGCGTTCGCACAGACAAAGAAGACGAAGGTTCAACAGACGACCGCGACACAACCGGCAGCGACCACGGAGACTGCCACAAGTTCTACTGCTGGGATGGTGAGGAAATATGAGCCCGGCAGGACAATGATGATCGACAGCACGCAAGGATCGCTCAGCTTCGCTCTTGGCGCGAACGCGCGCATCGTGGATAATGCCGGGAATGCGGTTACGTCACCGCTCAAGCCGGGCGAACGTGTTCGCGTTTACTACACCGGCACCAACCAAAGTCGGATGGTCGAGCGCGTGGTTGTTGAGGATTGAGCGAAAACTAGTTCGCAAACGCAGAGTCGCAGGGTTCTTGTGAATTCTGCGACTTTTGCGGCAGGGCAGATGGAGGCATCCGAAAGAAGTGCGCCCCGCGAAACAGCTACGGAAAGTCAATTGAACGAAAGGAACTTATGAAACGAATCGTTGTTGGTTTTGTTTGCGCGATGATTGCGCCCTTGGCGTTCGCGCAAACCGTGGCAAAAACTTCAGCTGTTGAACACACGGGTCAGGTGCAGAAAGCGCCAACCCAGATGACGACTGGCGCAACTAAGATTGGGACGGTGACCGCGTTCAATCCCGGCCAAAGACCCATTGAGTCTGCTTCGCCGATCGTTGTGCAATCCTCACCCAACGTGAGGCCAGTGTCCTATGAGCTCGGCAAGCGAGTCCGCTTTGTCGATAAGGACGGCAGAGCAGTTGACCCGCACATGGTCCGACCGGGCACTCGCGTGGAGCTGGGCTTTGACCGCCGGGGCAGAGTTGCTCGCGTTACCGTAGTTGAAAAAACATAAGCGAGGCTAATTGCGAAGGCTTTGCTGTAGCCGTCGCTCTATGAGCGACGGGCGGGCTTCGCACGGCGAAGCGGCTACAATATTTGCGTTCCGCGTGCACATCGCAGAACTTTGCGTGTGGTTTTTGACCTAAAGGAAATCGTCGCCGCGCGCCTGGGTGAGAACTATCAGCTGCACGAGCGGCATGTGAACCGCGCGCTCGTGGCCGCGCAGCGCGTGATCGGGTTCGATAAAGTCTATGCGCGGGCAGAGGGTGCGTACCTCTACGACATGGATAACCAGCCGTACCTCGATTTCCTGAGCGGGTACAGCGTTTTCAATATCGGGCGCAATCATCCGGTAGTGAAACAGGCGATCCGTGATGTGCTTGATCTCGATCTGCCAAACATGGTGCAGATGGATTGCTCGCTTCTGAGCGGATTGCTCGCGGAAGCGATTGTGAAACGGATGCCTCCGCATCTGGATGCCGTTTTCTTTTGCAACTCGGGCACGGAAGCAATGGAGGGCG
>QHMS01000058.1 GCA_003217895.1 Verrucomicrobiota bacterium | reverse complement strand
TGCCCAACGTCAGCGTCTGCTCGAACAGGCAGGCGAAGAAAAACAGAAGATCGACGAGGAATTTTTACTGGCGCTCGAGCACGGCATGCCGCCTGCCGGCGGCTTCGGGCTTGGAATGGATCGGCTCACCATGCTGCTTACCGGCGCGGAATCCATCCGCGACGTGATCCTGTTCCCGCTGTTGAGACCGAAAAAGTAAGCTGGCAGCACACCGCGTGCTGGCTCTCGTAAGCGTCTCATGGGTGGTGCGAGCCGGTATTCGTCGATATGATCCTGCGGCTGTTAATCGGCTGGATCATGGCGTGAGTTATTGCCGAGGGGCAAATCTCTTGCAATTGCTACCTTTCGCCTTCCTACTTGCAATTCCAAAAAAGTATTGACATTCAAAACCGAAATTCAGTATCAACGCGCATGGGTTCCAAAACAGACTAGGGATTTTTGCCCGGTAAGTTCTTTGTCTGAGCGCCCCAGTGACAAAAACCAAAATGAACTACCGGGAAAAAGAAAGAACACACCCCATGTATTCACTGATTCAACCTAAAACGTTAGTTTCATCCGGACGAGATCGGATTCGCTCGCTGCCATTACGGCGCGAGTTCCTTCTGATCCCTCTTATTCTGGTCTGCTTTGGCTTTATGCCACAAGTATCGGCGGCTCCGGACGTTTCGCCGCCGCCCGATGGGAGCTATCCGTTAGGCAACACAGCGGAAGGGCGCAACGCTCTTTTGCACCTCACGACCGGCCAATACAACACAGCGCTTGGCTGGCAATCGGTCACGACGCTTACGACCGGCAGCTTCAACACGGGCGCGGGCGCCGGAACGCTCGCCCTAAACAATGGAAATGAAAATACAGCCAGTGGCGCGGGAGCACTTTTGCTTAACACCACGGGAGCAGCAAACGCCGCCAACGGAGCGTTGTCGCTGATCTTTAACTCAACGGGGGACGACAATTCAGCTTTTGGTGATCGCGCACTTCAAAATAATACCAGCGGCAGCAACAACATCGCAATGGGCTCGGGTGCGGGTTTCAATCTGACCACGGGCGACAATAACATCGACATCGGAAACGAAGGCGTTGCTGACGAGGCCAACGCCATTCGTATAGGCGACTCGGCGATTCATGATTCGGTATTTTTGGCGGGGATCGGTCCGGCGAACCCCGAGGCGCCGAATCAAGTGGTGCTGGTAGATCCTATTACCGGCCAGCTCGGCAGCAGCGCCAGCATCGGCAGCTTGGGTGGCTTGGCGGCCGTTTTGTTCGACTGGAACAGCGGCACCATTGTCATTGGCGTTGGCGGCGCCGTGCCGTTCAATCACGCACCGGTTGTAGTTGGGACGGCGATTAGCAAGACCAACAACACGACATTCATGGTTAACCAGGATGGCGTTTACAGAGTCACCTATTTTCTACGGACAGCAATGGCATCGCTGTTAGGGACGGCACAGGTCCACGTCGCGGGCTCGCCGGTAGGTCCTGCCGCCACGCTTGTGGTTGCCGGCACGACTCTGAGCGACCAGGTGACCTTCTCAGCCACTGCAGGAAGCGCGGTGCAGGTCGTCATCTCCGGGGCAGCCCTGACGCTTGCCGCGGGCGACAACGCGTCGATTAACATCGATAAAGTCCGCTGACGCAGCTAGCACACGCAAATTTCTTGGACTCTCGGTCGGATACTTTAACAAAAGGATCCGACCGGGAGATCGCGTGTTGGAACATAAACTCGCCGAAGCGAGCGCCATCTTCTTTGCGATCGCAATTGACCGATTTGGTCAACGCTCCAAGTCGAACGTGACTTTGGCGTTGATGCGATAGTTGCTGATTTTCCCGTTGTCCACTTCGACCGTGAACTCCTTGATGTAGAGCGAACGAATATTCCGGAGCGTCTTGGACGCTTCATCTACTGCGCCCTGCGCAGCGTCTTCCCAACTCTTCGACGATTGGGACATCAATTCGATAACTTTAACGACTTTGGCCATGATGATAATTCTCCTTCTTCTAATTATCGCAGACCGTCGCTGCATCGCGCGTTTGGAGAACGCAATCGAAATGCTTCATTGATGCGATGAAATGTTGAAGGGAAATCGGCGTCTGGCACAGACGCCCTACAAGTTTAGATTGTAATCAGTCATGAAACGTTTTGAGATCGCGGGATTGCCTTCTGATGACGTGAAAAACTTCGTCGCAGGAACGCATTCTGATCCGTTCCGCGTATTGGGTCCGCACGGCGTCGGTGATGGTTTGGAGATCCGGGTATTCCGCCCGGACGCGCGCGCGGTCGAGATCATGCTGGATGGTCATGCGGAGAAGCCGATCGCGGCGGAGCGAATTCACCAGGACGGTTTCTTTTGTGCGACCCGGTCCGGGGCGTCGCGGGATCTTCCATACCGTCTCCGTGTGACTGCCCGGGATGGATCGCAGCAGCTCACACGCGATCCCTATCAGTACGGGCCGATCATGGGCGAGGTTGATCTGCATCTCTTTGCCGAAGGGCAACACTGGAAAATTTACGAAAAGTTTGGCGCGCATTTGCGCACGATTGGCGACGCGGCAGGGGTCTATTTCACCGTATGGGCGCCGAACGCGCAGCGCGTCAGCGTAGTTGGTGATTCCAACGATTGGGATGGCCGGGTAAATCCGATGCGCAAACTCATCGGCAGCGGTGTGTGGGAATTATTTTTGCCCGAGATCAAGCAGGGCGCGCACTACAAATTCGAAATCCGCACCCAGACAGGCGCGGTGTTGCTCAAGAGCGATCCGTTTGCATTTTTCAGTCAGCACGGCAAATCGACCGCGTCCATGGTGTACGATTTGGAGCGTTACACCTGGGACGATAGCGCTTGGATGGAAGCGCGCCGGAAGAAAAACTGGCCGCAAAGTGCCATCAGCATTTACGAAGTGCACCTGGGCTCATGGCGCCGCAAAGCTGAAGAAGGAAATCGCCAGCTCAGTTATCTCGAACTCGCGGACACGCTGCTGCCGTACGTGCTGGAGATGGGTTACACACATATTGAGCTGTTGCCGATTGCCGAGCATCCCTTCGAAGGTTCATGGGGTTACCAGGTCACAAATTATTACGCGCCCACCAGCCGGTTCGGTCCGCCTGACGACCTCCGCCATTTCATCGACAAATGTCATCAGGCCGGAATTGGCGTGATCATGGACTGGGTGCCCGCGCATTTTCCAAAGGACGCGCACGCGTTGGCGGAATTCGATGGCACCGATCTTTACGAACACCTCGACCCGCGCCAGGGCGAGCAACAGGATTGGGGCACGCTCATTTTCAATTTTGGCCGCAACGAGGTGCGCAATTTTCTCATCGGCAACGCGCTTTTCTGGCTCGACAAATATCATATCGACGGTCTGCGCGTGGACGCCGTGGCCTCGATGCTTTACCTCGACTATTCGCGGAAACCCGGCCAATGGATCCCGAACGTCCACGGTGGCCGCGAGAACCTGGATGCCATTTATTTTTTGAAACGGTTCAACGAAGTTTGTTACGAGCGTTTCCCCGGAATTATTACTATTGCCGAGGAATCAACTTCGTGGCCCGGCGTATCGCGTCCGACTTATCTGGGCGGACTCGGGTTCGGTTTCAAATGGAACATGGGCTGGATGCACGATTTCCTGGAATACATGAGCATCGACCCGATTTACCGGCGCTATCATCACGGCAACATCACCTTCTCGCTGCTCTACGCGTTCCAGGAGAACTTTATTCTTGTGCTCAGCCACGACGAAGTGGTTTACGGAAAGCGGTCGTTGTTATCCAAGATGCCGGGCGACGAATGGCAGAAGTTTGCCAATCTCCGGATGTTTCTGGCGTGGATGTATGGCCATCCCGGTAAAAAGCTGCTCTTCATGGGCGGGGAATTCGGTCAACGGAACGAATGGAACCACGACACCAATCTCGATTGGCAACTATTGGAATTGCCGCGCCACGATGGCGTACGCCGGTTGGTGCAACATTTGAATTATGTTTACAAAAACGAGCCAGCGCTTTGGCAGCTTGACGATACATACGAAGGATTTGACTGGATCGATCTCCACGACGCCGATAACAGCGTGGTCTCATTCCTGAGAAAATCGCGCGATGGCGATATCGTTGCGTTTGTGGTGAACGCAACGCCGGTAGTGCGTTACAACTATCGCCTCGGCGTCCCCGAGTCTGGTTTCTATCGTGAGCTTATCAACACCGACGCAGAAACGTACTGCGGCAGCAACATAGGAAATCTCGGCGGCATCCAAACCGAGGACGTTCCCTGGATGGGCCGCGAATATTCAATCCTCATTCATCTGCCGCCGCTGGCGACGCTGGCGTTTAAGCCGGAAAGGTGATTGGTCCTTTCGCGAAGTCCTAGAAATGTTCTGCCCAAAGTGAGGACTGACCCTATTTCCCCCAGGAGTCCCATTTCTCCCATGCGAGTCGTCAGCGTAAACAAGCCGATTAGCCGCGTGTCAGGCGACGCCCTACATGAAAATTAGGTCACACCTGACTGGACAAATTCACGCGGATCATGTAAAAGCGTTCTTGATTACGTCATCCGACAGTTTCATCTTATTTTTCGCACGGCTGAATAAGCCGCAGGGCTGAATCTTCGCTGAAACACCGTTTAGCGCGATCTCCAGATCCAACCAGAACCCGAGTTAGCCGAAGTGAGGCTGCTGTTCAAAGCGTCTCGTGAGAGATAGTTCCCGGCCTCTGCGCGGCACTGGATTGCAGTTAAAGCAAGTTCAATCATCCAACCTAAACAAAAGACGAATTAGAAAAATATGACAACTCTGTACTTAAGAAAATCGATTAACCGCTCGGCTTTGCGACGCGCTCTCCTTCTCCTCATCCCGCTCGCGCTCGCCTGCTTCGCGTTTGCGCTCGGAGCGCAAGCGGTTCTCCCGCCCCCAACTCCAGACGGAGGCTATCCGAACGGCAACACGGCTGAGGGCAGCGGGGCGCTCTTCAGCCTCACCACCGGCACCAACAACACGGCCGATGGTGACACTGCGCTTCATCATAACACGACCGGCTATAACAACACGGCCATTGGTAATACTGCGCTCTATAGCAACACAGGCGGCTACAAGAACACAGCCACAGGGCATAATTCGCTCTTGACCAACACCACCGGCAACTGGAACACGGCCACCGGTGCTGGCTCGCTCAAATTCAACACAACCGGCACCTACAACACGGCCAACGGTC
>QHMS01000057.1 GCA_003217895.1 Verrucomicrobiota bacterium | reverse complement strand
ATACCACCGACGTAGCACGTATAAAGGCGAATCTCCCATTCGGCTAAGAGAGTTGCTAATCCGGCAAACGCGCGGGTTTTTGGATGGCGCCTGGATCCGAAGTATTGGTCGCCTCTCCCTTTCAAAGGGTGAGGGTTTATTCAGTCGCACGGCACCTGTTGAGTTCAAAACCCCTCACCTCAATCTTCTCCCCTTGTCCAAGGGGAGAGGCGAGGCACTGATCCGCGTTGGTTCGGAGTTTCGCAGTTGCGCGCTGCGATTCTTGCGAGAAGATTTGCTCTCCGTCAGGGGCTATGGATTGAGGACTTACAAATCCCGCCAGGGCAGGAATGCAGCAACGGTAGTCTGATCCTTATTGCCGTAGTTCTCTGGCGGACTTTTGATCGGCAGGGCGCGACCGAAGCCTACTCGCCGTAGCGAGGGCGCGGGCGGTCTGGCCATCCGCGATGAAACTCCTCAAAGTCAAAACAGCTCGCTTCGCGCAGATGGTCGATGATTGCGGTAAGCCGCAGGTTTACACTCTTTGGCAAAAGCAATTGACTGATCGTCACCTTCAATCGCAGCTAAAGAACAATCGCGTCATGACAATCCTCACGAGCCCAAGTGGAACAGACTTCGGGATCGTCGGTCTCAAGGAAAGCAAGGAGGCGAGATATCTGATTTTTTCCAAGTCACTGAAACGCTTCGCAGGGAATCGAATCGTTGGAATCGATTGGGCGCTTGTTCGTGAGTAGAGCAGTGGCAAGAGCCTGTGGCTTGCGAATCAGCGTACCACAAGCGGGTGTGTTTGGCGCTGAAAGCGCCGACTCATGACAGCCTGGGGCAACGCCCCAGGACTCTATATTGCATAGTGAACGAGCGCTCAAAGCGCGTCTCAACGCTCGATTGAATCGCGCCTTCAGTGCTGGGCTTTGTATCTACGGCCTTCCCTGGGGCGTTGCCCCAGGCTCTTATGAACACGGCGCCTTTGGCGCTAAGAAAACACGAGCCGGGACGCACGAGCTACTATCCTGGTGGCCAGGCGAGCGCACGTTTGCCCAGCAAATGAACGTGCAGATGCGGCACACTTTCACCCGCATCGGGTCCGCAATTAATCACCACGCGGTAGCCGCTCGATAAGCCGAGTTTTTTTGCCATGTCGCGTGCGACCAGAAGCAATTTACCCAGCAGCGCGCGGTCATCGTCGGTCGCATCCGTCAACCGCGGAACGACCTTTTTTGGCACGATCAGGACATGTACGGGCGCCTGCGGATTAACGTCATGAAAAACCACTGCGTCGTCATCTTCCCAGATGATTTTCGCTGGAATTTGTCGTGTGATGATTTTTTCGAAAATGGTCATGGCGTCAGTGAGAGTTCCCTTGAGAGACTTCGTAAATCTGCCCAATCTGGCTGTAATTCAACGCGATTTTGTAAATGTCATACCGAGCTCTTCCAAACACGAGAGTCATTTTTTTGGTGCAGGGGATGACATGGCGCGAGCATGGTCGCCTCTCCCTCGCCAAGGGAGAGCGGCAGGGTGAGGGTCGCATCAACGCAACCCAACGCGGCTGCAAATCCAACCCCTCACCTTCATCCTCTCCCCTTCTCCGAGGGGAGAGGCGACAAGAGCACGCTCGTGAACTGATCCTGATCTTGATAGACTTAGAAATGTGATGTGATTAGCAGCGAAGTCGAAGGCTGAGGATGCATTCGGACCGGTTAGCAATCCCGTGGTACAACTCGACTGTAACTTCGCGGGATGTCTTGACGGAGTCTATCCTGAGCGAAGTCGAAGGACTCGACATGACTTTAGCGCAGCGAACAATCCAATCGTGAAAAATCAGCGGCGGCTGTTAGTCTTTCGCGCACGAAGCAGACGATTTCCTCGCGTAGCGCGTCGCAGGTCCGCGTCCACGTTTTGACGCCGCGAAGCTGTTTCACACAAGCTTGGAGAGAACAAAGCTGAACATTATTGGCGCCGGTTTCGAGCAAGCTGTCGATTCGCTTTTCCAAAAGATCAAAAAACGCGAGTTCATAACCTGCGCCAGCGT
Source organism: Verrucomicrobiota bacterium (assembly GCA_003217895.1). Lineage (GTDB taxonomy): Bacteria > Verrucomicrobiota > Verrucomicrobiia > Chthoniobacterales > UBA10450 > Udaeobacter. The sequence continues at coordinate 2,949 of QHMS01000057.1, read as the reverse complement.
GCTTCGCGATGTCCAGCAACGAGATGGAAATAGGCGGCGGCGATGGCGCAAAGTGCGGCACAATCTCCTTGTAACCGATTGCTTTCAGGACGTAACGCACAGTCTGCGAAAGCTGATTGAACGCGACCACGTTTTCGTCGTTTCGCAGATGCAGATAAAACGCAATGCTTTCGGTGACGTGATCGGTGAGCCACCAGCTGGGATAACCGGCTTCGTGAGCGGCCCGCGTGATCGCCGCGTGAAGCCAATCGCGATTGAATTCGAAAAGTTGTCCCGTGTCCGTGCGGAGATACGGAAATTCTTCTTTAAACGCGACCATGATGTTTGTTCGTCGAAATTTTGCGTGGTGCTGGCGTGGAACCTGGCGGGGCCTCAGGAGCAAACAATTCCCGCTGAAGCGCATTGGGTTTTACGTGCCGCCCCAGCGTGTGAATGGCATCGACAAATTCATCGACATCCTGAAATCGCTGATACACCGAGGCGTAACGCAAATAGGCGACTTCATCGATCGCGCGAAGTTTTTCGAGCACTTTGACGCCAATCGCAGACGAAGGAACTTCGCGCCCGCTGGTTTCCAGCTCGTGCACAATCTCTTCGACCATATCCTCCAATGTAAGAAGACTGGTGGAACGTTTTTCAAAAGCTTTTGCGATGCTGCCGGCCAGTTTGCGCCGATCGAATGGTTCATGTGTTCTATCGCGTTTCACCACCCGCAGATCGGACCGCTCGATTTCTTCATAGGTCGTGTAGCGATATTTACATTTCAGACATTCGCGGCGACGACGGATACTGGAACCATCGCGCGACTGACGGGAATCGATGACTTTGTCATCACGAGACCCGCACTTGGGGCAACGCATAGTGTTGAGGCGCTAATTACCGCACCATAAGTTGTGGTGTCAATCCTTCTTTAATTCTTTGTGTTGAATTTTCCTGCTCGCAAATCTGGCGAACAGACTGGAACGCGCGACCGCGGGGCGCGGCGCGTCATTGTACAGGCGTTTGTGTCAAACGCCTGACCCGGTGCAGAAAAAGGCGCGGACATGACACAAGCGCGTGAGGACGCGTCCTCGCTTCGCTTTTCAGGCTGGAGTTGTTCTCAGCAAGCGACACGACGCTGCCGCGTTGACGCATCAACGAGCCGACGCTACACCCAATTCGATGCAACAGCGCAGAGCAAAGAGCGCCACCTACGGCCCGTGGCTCGTCGGTCTTGGCGCTGCGCTCTGGGGCACGGAAAGCGCGTGGCGCATTCCGCTCAATGAATTGTTCGATGCCAAGGTGATCGTTTTTTGGGAACACGTTTTCATCCTCATCATGTTCCTGCCGATTCTGATCTCGCGCATGAAAGAGATTCCTAAAGTCAACGCGCGCACGTGGGGCTACATACTTTTTTCCGGGTTCGCAGGTTCCGCTGTGGGCACGATCTTCTTCACGCTCGCGCTGAAGTACGGGAATCCAACGGTCGTGAACGTGATCCTGAATATCCAGCCGGTCATTTCAACCATTGGCGCGTTTCTACTTTTTGGTGACCGGCTCGCCCGACGGTTTTTCTTTTACGCCGGCGTCGCGATCATCGCCGGCATTTTCGTTTCCGTCGCGCATCCAACCATGATCGGCGTCTCGTTCGAGAGCGCCGGTCTGAACATCGGCACGGGCTACGCACTTATCTGCGCGCTGTTTTGGGGCCTCTCAACCGTTGCCGGACGCGGCGTCATGATCGGCATGTCGTTGCGACTCGCCTCCAGCATGCGCATCGTCGTTGGGCTCACTTGCATGACGCTGATTCTTCTGGCGTATGGAAAACTGAACGGCGCGGCGCTCTGGCCCGCGGCTGCGCAGGCCCACACGACAAAGGCAATCGTTTTGCTTTTCTTCCTCGCCTCGATCTCAGGCGGTATTCCGCTCGTGATTTATTTTCAGGGACTGCATCTCACACGCGCATCAACAGCAGGTTACTTCGAGATGATGCAAACACTTGCTGCCGTCTGCATCACGTGGGGTTTTTTCCACGCCAGTCTTCACCCGCACCAGGTAATTGCGGCGATCGTGCTGATTGCTGCCGTGGCCATGGTGCATCATGTGCAACAACAGTTCGAGCCTAACAGTCTCAAAAGCACCCGGCGATGAACTCCGGCTTGGGAGTGCAAGAGTTTTTCCTCCTCCCTGGGGCATTCCTCGACAAAGTGCGTGCGGTAATACTGCTACAGGAACTGGCCGCGACCATTCTTCGATCACGCGGCAAATCCGTTAGACCATGGAGTGCGAGCGGCTCCAGCGTTTAAAAGCTTTGGATTTAACGCTGGCGTAATTCGCGCAGCACGGCAGGATCAACTAAGTCCAACTTTCTTTTACCGTCTTGCGGGTTCTGCCGTTTTCTCTGGAAACTCAAAGCCGACTTTTCCGTCCTCTACTTTCAGATAGGCAGAGAAGGGCCGTCCGCGTTTTGAAATGAAGCCGTCGAGGAGATCCGTTTTGCCCGAGCTAACAAGTTTTTGCGCCTGCTCTTTTGGAATGTCGCGGCCGAGAATCGTTTTGCTCAGTCTGAATTTGCACGGGCTTTTGGCTGACTGCGAATGTTCACAAATATAGCTGTTTTCCGTTTCAAAAATGTTGCCACCGCATTTCGGGCATTCGCCGAGGGATTGCTTTCCGGTGAAATCAATTTTCGGCGCAGCGGTCCTGGCCTTGCGTTCTCCTTTCGGCTTCGGCTCGCGCTTTTCGAATTCAAAGCCTACGTCTTTTTTGTCGGTCACCACGAGAAACGCTTTGAACGGTCTGCCCTTGCGGGAAATAAAACGCTCCAGCAAATCGGTCCTGCCGGTGGTGAGCAGCTTTTTCATCTGCTCGCGGTCCACCGATCGTTGCAGGATGACTTTGCCCGATCGAAAGTCGCACGTTTTGTTTGGGCCGACTGAATTCTCGCAGATGTAGCTCATTCCGAATTCG
>QHMS01000056.1 GCA_003217895.1 Verrucomicrobiota bacterium | reverse complement strand
TTCGGGCATTGGCCGAACGGCTCGGTGTCGGGCATGTGCTCGTCGGGATGAAAATGTTTGGCTTTGCCGACGATATCGTTCGTGAGCTCGCGGATATCGCGCATGAACGCGTCGCGCGTGAGCTTGCTATGCTCGATTTCGCGCAGGCGAAATTCCCATTCGCCAGTCAGCTCCGGGCTGGTTAGCTCGGGTACCGCGCTTTTCAAAAGAGTGATGGTCTGGATCGCCTTGGCTGTCGGCTGCAGCTCCTTCCCCTGGCGCAGCAGATAATGCGCCGAGATTA
>QHMS01000139.1 GCA_003217895.1 Verrucomicrobiota bacterium | reverse complement strand
CGATTGATAAGTGGCGTGATGTCCGGCCTTGGCCAGCGCCGTCATCAATTGCTTTTCGCCGTGCTCGGCATCTCCGGCCTTCGGATTGTGCATCAATGTGACTCGCATGCTCTATTGGGAGAGATTCTTCCTGCAAACTATTCGGCCAAAAGCACTCTGACGCTCGTTTCTTATTAATGTGAAGAGACGAATCCTGATTTCGAACGACGACGGTATCTATAGTCCCGGCGTTTCGGCGCTGGCGAAGATTGCATCGCGCTTTGGCGAGGTGCGTATCGTCGCGCCGGATGTCGAGCAATCCTCCATGAGTCACGCCATCACTTCCTCGCGGCCGCTGCGCTACAAACGGATTCGATTGGGGGACTTCGAGGCTTATCGCGTGAATGGCACACCGGCCGATTGCGTCGCACTCGGCGCGCACCGCTGGGGACACGTCGATCTTGTGCTCTCCGGGATCAATCTGGGTCTGAATCTTGGCAACTCCTGTTGGCATTCCGGCACTCTGGCCGCTGCGAAACAAGCCGCGTTGCTCGGACTGCGCGGCATCGCCATCAGCGCACCAGTGAGCGACAGCCGTGAGCCAAACTTCGCAGAGCTCGAGCCGTACGTCAGCAAGGTCATCGATCTGCTCCTAGCAGAAGAGAAGATGTCCCTGGTGAATGTGAATCTGCCGGAAAAACCGAAAGGAATTCGCTGGACCCGTCAATCTGTTCGCCAGTACGACGGCAAAGTTGTTCCCGGCAAGGACCCGATGGGTCGTCCGATTTTTTGGTTTACCGTCACGCCACTGGAAGGAGCGGAGGAAGGGACCGATCGCTGGGCGGTCGAGCATAATTGGGTTTCAATCACTCCTCTGCGTCTCGATCTCACCGACGAAAAGGATCTCGCGCGCGCCCTATCGCTTGCGCAAACACCGCCAGTAAGCCCAGCTAAAAAAGGGTAACAGTTTTTCTGAAGGATCGCTCCTGCGAATGTCGAGCCTTACGGTTTCGCGGAGGCTGCTGGCGAAGCGGCTGGTGGCGCGCTCCCGGCGGGCAAAACACCCGCGCCAGAATCCGGCGCCGGGGAGACACCCGGCGAAGTTTGAGTAGGCGTAGTCGCCGGTGACGAAACCGGCGAAGCTTTCGCCGCTCCAGGCACAGGCGAACCTGGCTGCGCGGCCTGCTTTTTCATCAACTCTCGCCGGAAAGCACTGTCGGCGGTGCTTATGTGCGCATTAAGGATCGATATAGCAAACGTCAGCACGAAAAAAATGCCGGCTAGCCATGTGGTGAACTTCACCAGCACGTTGGTAGTCTGCGCGCCAAAGATATTTTCCGTGACCCCGCCGCCAAATGCCGCACCCAGGCCTTCGCTCTTTGGACGTTGCATCAGGATCACTAACACCATGATCACCGACACAAGTACAAAAAGCCACAGCAGCAGGCTGATCAGAAGATTCATCGGGACGCGAAATATCGCGAAAGCGGCAGCAGAAGCAAACGCTCAACGCCCAACGTCCAACATCCAATTCAGAAGAGTTCAGCGTTGGGCGTTGGACGTTCGGCGTTGGGCGTTTGCTTGATCTCATTCCAAATCGCGTCCATCTCAGAAAGATCAACATCGCCGAGCCGTTTGCCCTGCCTTCGCAGCTCATCCTCCACCCGGTTGAATCGCGCCATGAATTTGTTCGTGGCTTTCTGCAACGCGCTTTCAGCATCGATCTTGCATTTCCGCGCCAGGTTGACGACGGCGAACAGCACGTCCCCGATCTCCTCGTCGATCGTGCCTCGATCTTGCGAGGCGATCGCATCTTTCATTTCGCGAACTTCTTCTTCCACTTTCGCAATCACGTCGCGCACTTCGGTCCAATCAAAATTTACCAGGGCCGCCTTCGATTGCGCTTTTTGCGCGCGCATCAGCGCCGGCAGCGCCTTAGGCAAACTGGCCAGATAATGCGAATCAGCCTTTTTCTCTTCGCGTTTGATCGCTTCCCATTGTTTGAGCACGGCGCCGGAATCGCGCGCGTCGCTGGTTCCAAAGACATGTGGATGTCGCCGCACCAGTTTGTCCGAAATTTCCTGAAGCACGTTGTCGATGTCAAAGCGCCCGGATTCCTGGGCGATCTCCGCGTGCATGACGACCAGCAGCAATAGATCGCCCAGCTCCTCGCGAAAATGCGCGTCGTTTTTCGCGCGCGCGGCTTCCGTCACTTCGTAAGCCTCTTCAATCAAGGCAGGCAGCAACGATTCGTGCGTTTGCTCCCGGTCCCATGGGCAACCGCCGGGCGCGCGCAGTTTCGCGACGATTTCGCACAATTTCTCAAAAGCCGTCATTCTGAGCGAAGCGTAGCGGAGTCGAAGAATCCCGTTGCGTCACCTTTCAGTTTCAACACGAGATTCCTCGACTTCGCTCGGAATGACATTCGGTCAAATCCGCCACAGCGAGCGGTGCGTACCGAACTCGGAGATTTCGCCGGAGGATCGTTTACTGACATAAATCGTAATTGAAATTACGCTGACAAAAGTGCCGGCAAAGATCAGCGCCACCAGCCACGAGGGGATGTGCCCGATGCGCAGGGCATGGTAAAAGGAGACGAAATCGATAATCGGCGCAGTGGCGTGCAAGAATATTTTCGTCACCCACGCAATCAGGATCAGGATAAAAATGAACATGTAATTACGTTTCAACCGTCGCCCTATTGCCTCGAGCTTGGTGATCTTGAAACAGGGCAAAATCAAATCTTCGCACACGAGTTTTTTCCATTCGCCCTGAAGCATTTCCCGATTTTCCATCACCATCGGGACAAGAAAATGCGCTTCGAGCATCCGCACGCGGGCGCGGAACGCGTCGTAAAAACGGTACCGCCGTGCCTCTATCCAAAGCAACACCCCAACAATGGCCAGATTAAAAAAGAAAATGATGTGCGGCACTTCGCGCGTAGAAAACGCAATGGTGATAATGGCGGTGGTGCTAGTAATTGCCCAGTTTGTGGTTACATCGAGCCGCTGCCGCCAGACCATGATCCGGCTCATCTCGCCGCGATAAAAGTGCGACATCGCATTGACATAGCCCGGGTCGTAAATGCTGCGCTGAAAAGAGACTGTCCGCTCTTCCTTTGGGGCCACTGCTGTGTCTTGGGCTGCCACGATTTTAGGTGCGGCAAGCGGTGCGCTTGTCTTACAATTACTGGATAACTGGCTTTGCCGGATAATCCAATAAATCTCTCTCCGCCCAATGGCTATCGCGCTCGCTGATCTTCTCGATGAAAGACAGGTAATTCTGCGGCTGCGCTCGCGAAAACTGCCGAATGCGCTGCGCGAGATTATTCAGGTGCTCGCGCAAGGTCAAAAGATCGATAATGCAGAAAGATTTTTCGAACAAGTCCTCGCCCGCGAACGGGAACACCCAAGCGTAGTCGAAAACGGCGTCGCGTTTCCTCATGCGCGCACCAATTTGATTAATGAAATAATTATCGGTATCGGGCGCAGCCGCGCCGGGATTCCAATCGGCGCAAATCAACAGCGCGCGCGATTGATTTTTGTAATCGGCGTGCCGGAACGGTTGGTGAACGATTACTTGATTTGCGTTGGCACTCTGGCGCGCCTGGTGAAGGATGAAGCCACGCGATCGAGGCTGCTCGACACCGAGACGCCCCGCGAATTTATCGAAGGGCTCACAGTGGAAACGCTGTAGCCGCGTCTCTGTGAGACGCGCGACGCCGTGACTGTTAAATACCTCAGAGCCACGCCTCGCACAGCGAGGCGGCTACAATTAGCGCACACCAGCGGACCGCCGCTTTGCACGAGTTCGCTCGGATTTCTGTGCGCCGCTCTTCACGCCCGTTTTGAGCCCACCAACTTCGATATTGTGTCCTCGCCGCGCGGGCGGTGCCTCCGGCCTAAGTGATCGCCGCCGGTATTTCGTTTTACGTCCTGCCATACCTTGAATTCGAAACTACACTGCGATGCGCTCGCCTTGCTATTGCGATTCTACGCGAGTTTTGTCCAGTGGAGCGCCGGCGTGTGCTGCTGCCATCTAGCACCCGTTGTCATATTCTTGATTTTCAGTTGTGGCCACTCGTCGCCGTAAAGGACCGCAAGCGACGCGCCCGCTTCTTCGGCGGCTTGGAATTGGCGGGCGACTTTGGTCGGCGTGAGCGGATAATCGACATGAAAACCGCGGTCGCGCAGTTGCTGGATTTGTTTTAGCGCATCGGCACGGCGTTCTTCCTTCGCGATCACGATGTAGATGTCGATCTTGCGGTCGTTCGCGATTGCTTTCTCCATGCCCTGACAGACGTGCGGGATTTCCTGGATTAATTCGCCGAGAACGACATCGCCCATTGCAAAACCGAGCGCAGGCAGTGAGACGGCACCGTCACTAAGTTGCGCAATTAAATTGTCGTACCGTCCTCCGCCGGCTACGGCGCGAGATTTTCCGGCGCGATCGAACACCTCAAATACGATGCCGGTGTAGTAAGCGAGACCGCGAACGATGCCGATATCGACCGAGACAAAATCCGCCAGGCCGAACACCCGAAGGCCATCGACGAATTTGCCGAGCTTCTCGCTTTTGCCGCCGGTTTCTAAAGTCGTAAAGACTGGATCGGCCAGCTTGCCCAGTTTCTCAGCTGTCTTCTCGCGTGGTTCGCGCCCAAATTTGTCGATCGCTTGGAGGAGTCCATCCCAACGATCTACAGGCACATCCTTTTCACGCAGAAAATCTGTCCAAAATTCTCGGTCGCTGATTCGGACGACGAAATCTTTCTCTCCGAATCCGAACGCACGCAGGACATCGATACAGAGCGCGACCAGTTCGATATCTGCTGCGAGACCCGCTTCGCCGAGGATGTCGCAATTGAGTTGAAAATGCTCTCGGAGACGGCCGCGCTGCTGTTTTTCGTACCGGAAGAATTGGCCGATGGAGAACCATTTGAGCGGCTTCTTGAACTCGCGGTCGTGCGCGGCGACGACGCGAGCGAGCGTGGGTGTGAGCTCCGGGCGCAGCGCCACTTCGCGTTCGCCTTTGTCGGTGAAATTAAAAAGTTGATCGACAATTTCTGCGCCACTCTTTTTTTTGTAAAGCTCCGTGGCTTCAAGCGGCGGTCCTTCCCATTCGACAAAACTGTACCGACGGGCTACTTCGCGCCAGCGCGCGAAGATGTAATTGCGCCTGGCGCACTCCTCGGGAAGAAAATCGCGGAAACCGGGTAAACTTTGCATGGAGGTCGCGTTACTTAGGCCTAGCCCAGGAACATCGATTACCCGCCCGGAGACGACCACGCGAGACGGAATTTACGATACCAAGGCGTGGCTCAAGAAACTCCGGGGTTAAGGGGCCGGAGCCATATACGATGGAGAACATCGATTTAATCAAAGCAGAGGGACAAATATGAAACAAACCAGATTAACGAAAATATTGGCAACAGGCGCGCTTTGCGCGGTAGCGGTGAGTATGGCGCTGGCGCAGCAAACAACGACGACAACTACGACAGACCCTGTGACCGGCACAACAACAACTCAGCAGGCAACGAGCAGCGCGGCGGGCACGATCGCGACCTACACGCCGGACTCGGACTATATCATGTTCCGGCCAGCGCCAGACGCGGCGCCGGTCCGCTATTACTATACCAGGGACACGACCATTCTCGATCCGGAAGGCCACCTTGTTACGTGGTCGGCGGTTCGGCCAGACGTGCCGGCGACCGTCTACTATACGACCGTCGGCGACCGGGTGGTGGTACGGAAAGTTGTGTTGGCCCAGCCGGTCGTCGTGAAGCACGAGGAAACGACTACCACTACAACGACGAAACCGTAACAGGGAAGCCGTTCCTGCTAAATTAAATGCGCCTGCGGAAAAGTTCTGCCGGCGCTTTTTTTACTGCGCGATTTCATAAGTCCTGTAGCCACTGGCCTGTGGTTGGTTGATCTCGACTGCTTTTCTCGTGATTGACACGGCCCACAGGGCCGTGGCTACAGCAGCACGCGCTACTCTGCCGACGCGCCCAGTTCATTTCACCTTGCTGGCTTCTTGCGTAAATTCGCGTGGGATGGCCGCGTCGAAAAGAGAGAAGCCGGATTTGCAAAAGAAAGTGCACGAGGTGCCGCACCGGCCTGGTGTGTACTTGATGCGTGACCGGTTCAACCGCGTGATCTACGTGGGTAAGGCGCGCGACCTGCGCAAACGCGTGAGCTCATATTTCCTGCCGTCTAAACTAGCGCAGGCCGATCTAAAGACGCGCGCCATGCTAGAGGCGACGTGGGATTTTGAGACGCATACCGTCCGCAGCGAAGCGGAATCGGTTTTGTTGGAGGGCAAATTGATCAAGGAATATCGGCCGCGCTATAATGTTTCCTTTCGCGACGACAAGCGGTTCCTCGTGGTCAGAGTTGATCTTTCAGAAGAATGGCCGCGTTTTCGCCTAGCTCGATTCAAGAAAGACGACAGCAGCCGCTATTTCGGCCCGTACGCGCACGCGGGAGCGCTGCGGCAGACATTGAATTTCATGCGCAAAAAATTCGGGGTGCTCACCTTTGGCCGCGGCGCGCCGACGGAGCGAGAACTGAAATCCTCAACCTATCAGGTGCCGGTGCGCTTGAGCGAGATCAGCGCTGCTGAATACCGCGATCGCGTCGCGCAGGCGTGCGAATTCCTCGAAGGCAAGTCCCGTGAGATGATTGCTGCCCTCGAGGAACAAATGCAGAAGGCTGCTGAGAAAATGGATTTCGAAAAGGCGGCCGAACTGCGCGACATGATCGAAGATTTGCGTGACACCACCAAGCCGATACGGCGGTTTACGCGGGGTAGTTTGCCGAGCACAATCGATCCCATCGCAGATGTACGGGAGTTGGCGGACGCGCTGGGTTTGGCGCGTCTGCCGCGCATAATGGAATGTTTCGACATCTCGAACATTTCCGCGACACACGTGGTTGCTTCGATGGTTTGTTTCCGGGACGGCGTGCCGGACAAGAACAATTACCGGCGCTATCGCGTGCGCACTGTCGACGGACAGGATGATTTTGCGAGCATGGCCGAGGTGGTGCGACGGCGTTATTCTCGGATTCTTCTCGAAGCGCGAGCGGCAAACGCTGAGGTAGCGGAGTTTTCGCAAGAGAATGCAGCGGAAACACTCGCTCGAATTTCGCGTGATCCCGAGCGAAGTCGAGGGACCCCGTTGCAACACGCAGAGGTAACTCCGCGAGATTCCTCGATTCCGCTGCGCTCCGCTCGGAATGACGAAACCTTTGTCGCTGTTCGTTTGCCTGACCTTATCATTGTCGATGGCGGGAAAGGGCAGCTCTCGGTTGCGTGTCGTGAATTGCAGCGATTAGGCTTGCACGATCTTCCCATCATCGGGCTGGCCAAGGAACGCGAGGAGATTTATCGGCCGGGTCTGGCGTTGCCATTGCTACTTCCAATGGATTCGCCTGCATTGCGGTTGCTTCAGCGCATTCGCGATGAGGCCCATCGGTTCGCCAATGCGTACCACCAGCTGCTGATGAAAAAGCGCGTCGAAGAAAGTATTCTCGATGATTGCCCGGGTGTGAGCCAAAACCGGAAAAATTTGTTGCTGAACCGGTTTGGATCGGTCAGTCGGCTTCGGAAAGCAGGCGTGGAGGAGATTGCCTCCACGGAAGGCATTGGCCGAAAGCTGGCCGAGGAAGTGCACCGATTCCTGCAAAGCCATTGACGACCGTGTCATGTTGAGCGAAGCGAAACATCTCTGTCTATTGTTTGTTTCGGCTGGGAAATGATCAGAGATTCTTCACTTCGCTCGGAATGACGTTCATGAGAATCGTGGTGGAGCTATGGATGGCCTTATGGCTCTTTGCCCTGTCGGCGGCAACGCACGCACAGACGCTGGCGCCCGCCCCGGCAGTGAGTCCAAGTGCTTCGCCGGAAGAAGAGACGATCATCCCCACTTTCGAGACGCAAAAACTTGCGCGCACTTACATTCTCGATGTTCCAGCTCCACGCGGGCAGATCGCAGACCGCAATGGCGCGCCGCTGGCGCAAAACCGGCTTAGTTACAACCTGGTCATCAATTTTCCAACACCGCTGGATTTTTCGGATAAGCAGGCGCTCAGCTACACAAGAGAAAAGATAGACGCGGCAGGCAAAATAATTGGACGCAGGTTCCGGATTTCCGATGAGACGATTCTGCGTCATTACCGCAACCGTGGAATCATGCCGTTCGAGATCGCGCAGAATCTTAGCCAAGAGGAATACGAAAAGATCAAAGACGCGTTGCCGGCCGGCATGATGGTACGGCCCATCTACGTGCGGATTTACCCGAACGGGAAAATTGCAGGCCAAATTATTGGCTACACTGGCAAGACCGGGCGAAATCCCGACGGCATCATCGACAATCACGAGACTCTTTGGCCGGAAACCGAGGGCCGCGAAGGACTGGAGCAAACGTTCAATGAGATGCTCACAGGCAAGCACGGCGAATACAAACTCACTTTCGACAAGGACGACCGGAAGACGTCCGAGAGACTAATCACTTCGCCTGAGCCCGGGTATAACGTTGTCACCACTCTTGATTTGCACCTTCAAGAACTGGCGGAAAAGGCGCTGGCATCAAAAGCGAAACGCGGCGCGATGGTGATCATTGATCCTAACAACGGCGATATTCTCGCGCTGGCCTCCTGGCCTACGTACGATCCCAATATGTTTGTTCCCTCAATCTCGGCCGATCAACTCAAGGCCTTGCAGGACGACAAAGACATTCCGCTTTTGCCGCGCGCGTATCGTTCGTCTTATCCGCCTGGATCGACCTTCAAGATTGCGGTGGGCATCGCTGCGCTGGAAAGCCACGCCGTTTACCGGGACGATCGATACCAATGCGTGCCGGCATATCAGATTGGCAACGTCACTTTCCACAATTGGAAAAAAGGTGATCGGGGGGCGCTAAATTTTGTTCAGGCACTCACTGAATCGTGTGACACGTGGTTTTATCAGGTTGGGGTCAAGACCGGCTCGGCGCCGATCATTGATTGGGCATTGAAACTGGGCTTTGGCGCGAAGTGCGGGATCCCGTTGCGGGGCGAGGCAGAAGGTCGCATTCCGAACGATGAATACATGAAGGCCACCCACGGCCGCAAAATCCTCAACGGCGACATCGCGAACATGTCAATTGGCCAGGGAGATATCCAGGTGACCCCGTTGCAGATGGCGCAAGCGATGGGCGTCATCGCCAATCGAGGAACCCTATATCAAACCCGTCTCGTTCAGCAGGTGCAGACATTCGATAATCAAATTGTGACCGCCTACCAGGTGCGCGCCAAAAGGACGATGGATCTCTCATCGGAGACGCTGGACCAATTGGACACTGGAATGATCAACGTAGTGAATGGCGCAGGCGGCACGGCGCATCAGGCGAGCTTGGATAATGTTGAAGTTGCCGGGAAAACCGGCACCGCGCAATGGGGACCAAAAAACAAGGAGCGCACAGCCGCATGGTTCGCCGGATTTTTGCCTGCCGATCAACCGCGATATGCATTCGCAGCGGTTTACGAGGGCGACGTCGGCAGCAAAGTCCACGGTGGTTCCGCTGCTGCGCCGATGATCGCAGATGTGTTCAAGGAAGTTTACAAGGGGCAGATGGTGGCCCACCACGAGCAGCGCCGCGTTCGCGAACAGCCGCAAATCCGCCGGGCTGAACCGGTAGAGGAGGACGACGAATCAGATTAGAGACATGAATTACCGAAATTGGTGTCTATGCCACCGCAGTTTCCTTCGGCAGCTCCATTGTTCCCTTAAACTTGGGCGGTTCTTCTTCGATTCCGAAGTTGTCGGAATAAAGTTCGTCGATCTTTGCCATATCGTCGGTCGTGAGGGGTGGACATTCAGGCGCCTCGGCGAATTCAACGAGCTGTTCTTCGTTGTAAATGTTCGGCAAGGTCGAAGCGACGCGATCGTCCGCGAGCAGCCATTTCAG
>QHMS01000138.1 GCA_003217895.1 Verrucomicrobiota bacterium | reverse complement strand
GGATCGATAGCGGCGTTTCGCACAAAGCAGTTTGCGCGCTGCATCCGGAGCTGCGCGATCCAGCCGACATGTATCTCGAAGCGACGGATCAACATCGCGGGTGGTTTCAATCATCGCTCTTGACCAGCATCGCGCTGAACAAACGCGCGCCGTACAAAATCTGCGTCACCCACGGGTTCGTTGTCGATGTCGACGGAAAGAAGATTTCGAAATCGGGAACGTACGAGAAGCCAACGGCTGCCGATCACTTCGTCGGCCGGTACGGCGCCGATCTGCTACGGCTTTGGGCCAGCAGCATCGATTATACCGCGGACGTTCCGTTCTCAGAGGAAATGTTCACGCGTCTGGGCGACACCTATCGCCGGATTCGCAACACCCTGCGGATATTGCTGGGAAATCTGTACGACTTTGATAACGCACTGTCATCCCGAGCGCAGCGAAGCGGAGTCGAGGGAGCTCGCGATGAAACCTTAAAGGCGACGCAACGGGATTCCTCGACTTCGCTCGGAATGACATTGATCGATCACTGGATTCTGGAACGCTTGGATGAGGTGATTCGCGATTGTCGATCCGCGTACGAAACCTTCGAGTTTCACAAGGTATATCACACACTCAACCAGTTTTGCGCCGTCGATTTGAGCAGCCTGTATGTCGACATCACCAAGGATCGGATGTATTGCGACGCGGCAGATTCGCCGCGTCGGCGCGCGACACAAGTGGTCATGCATGAGATTTTGAACACGTTGTGCCGATTGCTCGCGCCGATTCTCGCTTTTACCGCCGAGGAAGCGTGGCGCTATTCAGTTCCAACACCTGCGGATTCAATCCATCTGCAGGAATTTCCTGAACCAAAGGATCGAAGCGGTGAAGCTAGCGCTCAGGTCGCAGAGCTGTTGAGATTACGCGGCGTGATCGGCCAGGCGATCGAGCGCGCGCGTCAGGAAAAACTGATCGGCAACACGCTGGAGGCCAGGGTTGTTTTGCATTCGGATTCCGATGTTACCGGGAAAGTCGGTCAGGAGGAACTGGAAGAATTCTTTATTGTGAGTGATCTGACAGTTCATCAGGCGAAAGAAGCAAGCGCTTCGGTCACGAAAACGCCGTACGCAAAGTGCGCACGCTGCTGGCGCCATCGAACAACCGTGGGCGCGCGCCAAGCGCATCCCGATTTGTGCGATCGCTGCGAAAGCGTTGTGAGCGGCAATGACGAAATCCGAATGACGAATGACGAAGGAATATTCAAATGACGAATCGTGAGGTCGCGGCGACGAGTGTCTTCGTCATTCGTGCTTCGTCATTGATTCGTCATTCGGCATTGGTCATTCGTCATTCGGCTGCCTCGCAAGATTGATAATGAGATTCATCTTGTTTCTTTCCCTGCCGCTTTACTTTCTCGATCAATGCACCAAGCAACTGGTCCTGCGATTGATCAGCCCTTTTGAGGCGCGCATTATCGTACCGGATTTTTTCAGTCTGGTGAACGTTACGAATACCGGGGCGGCGTTTGGATCATTCAGGGGCAACAATACTTTCTTCGTAATAATTTCCATCATCGCGTTGGTCGTCGTGACGGTTCTGCTGGTCCGACACAGCCAGCCCGATCCGTGGCGCGACCTCTCGCTTGCGTTACTGCTCGCTGGGATTCTGGGGAATCTCACAGATCGCCTCGTTTATGGCCACGTGATCGATTTTCTCCTTTTCAATCTGCACATTCACTACGCCGATCCGTGGCCAGCGTTTAATGTGGCGGACTCGTGCATCTCGATTGCCGCGGCGCTTTTCATCATCCACTCCTTTCGGAAACAGAAGAGCGCTGGATAGGTGCGCCGCGCTGCGGCGTCCGGACGTCGTAGCGCGCCAAATCTACCGTCCCACACTCGCCTTGCAAAAACGCTGTAGGGGAAGCTGACAGCTTCCCCTACAAACGCGAAGCGGCTACAGTGCTCATGTGAAACCCTCACCCATGGAAAAAGCCGCGCGCAAAGTGATTGCTCGTTTGCGTGAGAACGGTCACATCGCGTACTTTGCAGGTGGCTGTGTCCGCGACATGGTGCGTGGTATAACGCCGAAGGATTATGACATCGTTACCGACGCGCGACCGGAAGCCGTGCAGACGCTTTTTGCGCGCACGTTCGCAGTCGGCGCGCATTTTGGCGTGATCATCGTGCTAGAAGACAGTTTCCAATTCGAGGTGGCAACTTTTCGTTCCGACGAGGCCTACATCGACGGAAGGCACCCCAGTGCCGTGCATTTTTCTTCACCGGAGGAAGACGCAAAACGCCGCGATTTCACTATCAACGGAATGTTTTACGATCCGGTCGCGGAGCAAGTGATCGACCTTGTCGGCGGGCAGGCAGATATCGCCGCAAAATTGGTGCGCGCCATTGGCGAGCCGGCAAAAAGATTTGCGGAGGATCGTTTGCGAATGCTCCGTGCCGTGCGCTTCGCCACAGTGCTGGATTACCAGATCGACAACCAAACGTGGGAAGCGCTCGTGGCGAACGCAACGTCAATCAACCAGATCAGTGCCGAGCGAATTCGCGACGAGTTGATGCGCATTTTTCTCTCGCCGAATCGTGTGCGCGGCTGGGACCTGCTAGATTCGAGCGGCTTGATGCCCGTGATTCTGCCCGAGCTGGAAGCGATGAAAGGTGTCTTACAGCCGGAACAGTTTCATCCCGAAGGCGACGTGTTCGTACACACCCGGCTGATGCTGCAGCTGCTTCCAGAGGAAGTTTCTGTTCCGCTGGTTTTGGCCGTGTTGTTTCACGATGTCGCGAAACCGGTAACGGCGACAGTGGACAAAACGGGTCGCATCCGTTTCAACGAACACGACCGCATCGGTGCGCAGATGACGGAAGCGATCATGCGCCGTCTGCGGTTTTCGGGCGCTGAAATCGATGCGACCATCGAAATGGTGCGGCAGCACATGGTTTTCAAGGATGCCCCGAATATGCGAGTGGCAAAGCTGAAACGTTTCATGGCGAGACCGACCTTTGAGGATGAGCTGGAATTGCACCGGGTCGATTGCGAAAGCAGCCATCGCATCCTCGACAATTACGAATTTCTCCTGCGCAAACGCGAAGAGTTCGCGAATGAACCGATCATTCCGCCGCCGCTAGTGCGGGGTGACGATTTGATCGCACTGGGACTCAAACCGGGCCCAAAGTTCGGCGAGATCCTCGAAGCAGTCGAGACAAGACAACTGGAAGGCACGCTCCGAACGAGGGACGAGGCTTTGGAGTGGGTGAAGCGCGAATATTCGTTACAAGGTTAAAAGTTACATTGTTAAAACGGAACTGGCACCTGGCCCGATGTAACTTTGTAACGTTTTAACCTCACATATCCGATGAGAATCCTAATGATCAGCGCCGAGGGACCACCTTTGCAGCGAGCAGGCGCGCTCGTGGATGTGATGGATGCGTTGCCCAGCGCGCTTCGTGCTCGTGGACACGAGGTAAGCGTGGTTCTGCCGTTCTACCGCGAGATCAAGGAGAACCGCGCATTTAAGAAAAAGAAGAACACCGGGATGACCGTCGACGTGCAGGTGGGCGACAAAGTTTACACTGCCCGTTACTTGGAGGGGCGAAGCGCCAGCGGCGTGCAGTTATTTCTAATCCGCTGCGACGAATTCTTTGATCGCGCTGGAATTTATGGCGAGCGCGGGAAGCCGTACGAAGATAATGCCGCGCGATTCATTTTTTTCTGCAAAGCGGTCCTGGAGTTAGCTCGACGATTGACGCCGCAACTGCAAATTTTGCACGCGCACGATTGGGCCGCAGCGCTGTTGCCGGTATTTGTACATGCCCAGGGGCTTCCATTCAAAACTGTACTTACCATCCATCATGTGGCTGACCAAGGCAGTTTCTGGGGAGTCGATTTCAGGCTTACAAATTTGCCGGAGCGTTTTTTCACGCTGAGGGGAATCGAATTTTTTGGGAGACTGAATTTCCTGAAAGGCGGAATTCTCTATGCCGACAGGCTTACAACGGTAAGCGAACATTACCGGCGCGAAATCCTGACGCCGGCTGGCGGCCATGGGCTCGATGGTGTGCTGCGCGAAAATGCACATCGCCTTAGCGCCATTTTGGACGGCGTCGATTATACGCGCTGGAATCCGGCGTCCGACCATGTAGTCCCAGCGCGGTACGATACGAGACGGCTTCGGGGAAAACAGATTTGCCGTGAGGCGCTTCTCAAGGAAATGAATCTTGAGTCTGCGCCAATCGGCCCGGTTTTTGGAATGGTCACTCGCGTCGTTCAGGAGAAAGGCTTCGAAATTCTCGTGCCGCTTCTGGACCGGCTTCTTTGGGATGATGTCCGCTTGATCATTCTTGGCGAAGGCGATCCCGCGTATGAAACTGCGCTGGCGGTGGCAGCCAGAAAATTCTCAACACGGTTTGCCTACCAAAGAAATTACGACGTAAAGCTGGCGCACCTGATTGAGGCCGGGATGGATATCAGTTTGATTCCATCGCGTTTCGAGCCGGCAGGTTTGATCGCAATGTACAACTTGAAGTATGGCGCTCTCCCTGTAGCGCGCGTGACCGGAGGAATCCAGGAAATCATCGAAGATTACGATCCGGCCACGGACAGTGGTTACGGTTTTCTTTGTTACGAATATTCGAGCGAAGCTTTCTGGGACGCGATCAAGCGCGCACGTCAAATCTTCCGCGACCAGCGCCTCTGGACCAAGCTGATAAAACGCGCAATGGCGCGCAATTTTTCGTGGGACGCATCAGCGCGGCGCTACGAAGCTCTTTACGGAGAACTCATTGGCGTGACCGAGGAAGCGGCTGCGTAGTTCTGTTAATGTTTTGTCATTCTGAGCGAAGCGAAACATGACAGCCGGATCGTTGAATAGAGGAGTATGCACTTCACAAAGGGATTTTAGAGCGAGAATTTTGATTGACTGTCTGCATTCGATTTGCTTTGACTTAGGTCATGTCCAACGAAAAGACCCATCGTGAGTCAACGGAAAAAGAAAAACGAAAAATCGAACATCGGGATTTAAAACCAAAGACCGATCCGAAAGGCGGCGCAGAAGGCGCGAAAAATGACGAATGTTCTACCGATTTTACTGGTCATGATGGGAAAGGGAACTTCTTCATCCCTCTTTGATTGCGTCAGCTTCGCTCACATACTTGCCTTTCTTGCTCGTGCCGTAAATGCCCGACACAGAATTTCGGAAAGGCGCGCTAACTCTTCCTTCGCTTCTTTCGCCAGACTTTTGTTGGCTTGTTCTTTTTTTGGGGCGGTACTCGCATCGCTTTACGCATCGCGTCGTTGAATTTAAGCGGGCGCGGAAGCTGAACCGGTTTGGCGGCTGGCATCCATACCTTTCCGTTTGCCAATCCCGCCCATCTATGGAATTTTGGGCAACTTTTCTCCCCCTCGAACCCTTATGAGTTACGCAATTATCAAGGCTGGAGGCAGACAATTTCGCGTCGCAGAAGGCGATACGATTGATGTCGATCTTCTCGATGTGGATTCGGGAAAGACCACGACAATCGGTGACGTGCTCATGTTTGCCGATGGCAAAAATGTGACACACGGCGACCCGCTCGTCTCTGGAGCAAAAGTGACGGTTGAAGTCGTGGAACAGCGGAAGGACAAGAAGGTTATCGCCTTCAAGTACAAGCGGCGCAAAGGTTACCACCGCACGGTTGGGCATCGCCGCAAATTGACGCGCGTGAAAATT
>QHMS01000137.1 GCA_003217895.1 Verrucomicrobiota bacterium | reverse complement strand
GCCATCTCATAATGTCATTCTGAGTGAAGTGAAGAATCTCGGATCAAATCTGGATCGATCCATCAACGGACATAGACAGAGATGTTTCGCTTCGCTCAACATGACAGCGCCATTTATGAAATGAGTTCTAACCGAATCAAAATCGGTTTTCTAGTCAGCAGCGTTTCGCGTGAAGCAGGCGGACTTTTTCAGAGCGTACGCGGGCTTGCCAAAGCGGTGACGTGCGCGAGTGCGAGTGCGCGCGTTTTTGGTGTCAGTGACGAACAGAGTGCCGTCGATTTACAGGACTGGCAGCCTCTTTCCGTTCAGACGTTTCGGCCGCAATTGGCCGCATGGGGCTATTCAAATCAACTCGTGCCAGCTTTGCTTGGTGCTGATCTTGATATTCTGTCCACGCACGGTTTGTGGAAATATTGCTCCGTTGTCTCTCAACGATGGCACCTGCGAACAGGCCGACCCTACATCGTGCACCCGGAAGGGATGTTGGAATCATGGGCGTTGCGAAATGCGAAGTGGAAAAAAAGAATCGCTGCGCTGCTTTATGAAGATCGGCATTTGCGCGGCGCAGCGTGCCTCCGTGCGCTGTGCGAAGCGGAAGCGCAATCGATCCGCGCGTACGGAATGCGCAATCCGATTTGCGTCATTCCTAATGGCGTTGATTTGCCTGATCGGGGCGAGATGCCGAAGGCGCAACCTCATGTATTTGCTGAAAACCGAAAAGTTCTCCTTTACCTGGGCAGACTTCACCCGAAGAAAAACGTGGCGAATCTGATTCGCGCATGGAAACAAATTCTCAACTCGCATCCCTCGAGCAGGGCTTCCTGGGTTCTGGCTATCGCTGGCTGGTCGCAGGGCGGATATGAACAGAAGCTCAAGCATCTCGCAGGAGATTTCGACACGGCTGCCGCTCCAGAACTCGACTCTGTTGCCTTTCTCGGTCCGCGATTCGGCATGGACAAAAATGAATGTTATCGCGCGTGCGACGCGTTCATTATGCCGTCGTTGAGTGAAGGTCTTCCAATAACGGTGCTGGAAGCATGGGCGAATGCGAAGCCCGTGTTGATGACACCCGAGTGCAATTTGCCAGAAGGCTTCGCTGCCGGAGCGGCATTGCAAATTGGGACGAGCCCCGGAGAAATTGCGGCGGGTCTAAAACAAGTGATCGAAATGAGTGATGACGATCGCCGCGCAATGGGCAATCGTGGTCGCAATCTGGTGGCAACAACATTTTCATGGCCTCGAATTGGCGAACAGATGCGCTCGGTCTATGAGTGGGTGCTCGGCGGCGGGCCTCTGCCTGAAGTGATCGTAAAGTGAACAGGAAATAGCGGTGTAAAGGAGAAGCATGCTGGACGTTGAACAAAATCGTCGCGCGAGAAAATACTCTTCAGGTGAGATCATCCGCCGCGTGCTGTGGATGTTCGCCCAGCCGCTCTTTCGGTTCAGCCCGAGACCGTGTTTCGGTTGGAGGCGATTTCTGCTTCGCTGTTTCGGAGCAAAAATTGGTCGCAACGTTCATGTGTATCCATCAGCGACGATTTATTTCCCATGGAACCTTGAAGCCGGCGACGAAAGCGCCATTGCCGAGCACGCATTTATTTACAATCTCGGCCGCGTGACGCTGGGAGCACGGGTAACTATCTCGCATCGCGCGCACCTTTGCGCCGGAACACACGATCACACGAGGTCGGATTTTCCCTTGTTGCGTCCGCCGATTACGATCGGCCCAGAAGCGTGGATCTGTACGGATGCGTTCGTGGGACCAGATGTGACAATCGGCGAAGGGGCGATCGTTGGTGCACGAGCGGTGGCGATGAAAGATGTGAGACCTTGGACCATTGTGATCGGGAACCCAGCGCGCGAAGCGAAAAAACGCGAGATTACTCAATGAACGAGCAATCGGACGCGCGAGCGCCCTTGTCGGTGCTTGTCCCGGTCAAAAATGAAGCTGCTAATCTCCGGGATTGCCTCGCCAGCGTTTCGTTCGCAGAAGAAATCGTGGTAGTTGATTCGGCAAGCACAGATGGCACCCCATCAATTGCCAAGGCGGCCGGAGCCCGCGTCGTGCAGTTTGTTTGGAACGGAAATTTCCCACGAAAGAAGAACTGGGCTTTGGAAAATATTTCTTGGCAAAATGAATGGGTTCTGATCGTCGATGCCGACGAACGCATCACACCGGAGTTAGAACGCGAAATCCGAGAAGCGATTCGCCGCACCGATGTGGAGGGGTTTTATCTGAACCGGCGGTTCTGGTTTCTGGGCGGCTGGATAGACCATTGCGGTTATTTTCCGAGTTGGAATCTGCGACTGTTTCGGCATCGCCGCGGTCGATATGAACAGATCGAAATCAACGACAGCGCTCTCTCGGGAGATAACGAGGTGCACGAGCACGTACTGCTTAATGGTCGGGCCGAATATTTGTCCGCTCCGATGGAGCATTACGCCTTTCCAGATATTGCTACCTTCATCGAGAAACATGACCGCTATTCCACTTGGGAAGCGGCCGCGTCTGGAAAGCTGTATGAGGGAGAAAGTGAAAAAACATTGCGAGCGATACCTTTTGGAACAGCGGTAGAACGCAAACGCTGGCTAAAGAAACTCGCAATGAAAGCTCCGTTTCGCCCAAGTTTGCGATTTTTCTACCATTACGTCTTGAAGCAGGGTTTTCGCGATGGCTACCGCGGATGGGTGCTCTGCCGCCTGCTCGCTTGGTACGAGCGCATGATCCTGCTGAAGGAGCGCGAAATGAAAAACCGGTCTTGTAAATCCAGCGCTGGGCCCTTCTGAGACGCGCCGGAAAAATTAGATCCCCTCGAGGAGGATCATGTTTGCCCTCGCCGTGCGGTGCCGCATTTTGCGCGGCTCGCGATATTCTTTGCTGTTCAGCCAATCTTTGGCATGCCGCGGTGAATCGAATTGAAGCACGACGATCCGCTTCGGGTTCCAATCGCCTTCGAGCACTTCGGTCCTTCCGCCGCGAACGACATATTTCCCTCCGTACTTCTCAACGGTCGCACCAGCGAGTTTTTTGTACTCTTCATAGCCGGCTGGATCGACAATGTCGATTTCAACAATGACGTATGCAGGCACTGGATGGAGTTAAGGTTAAAACGTTAAAGAACGAAGGCCTAAAATTTCAATGACCGTTGTGGCCGCTGTCTTTCGCGGCTAACTCCGGAATTTTTTTCCGGCGCCGCAATCGCAACCAGTTGTTCCAGGTTTTGCGGAGGCTATCGCGGGGGGTCTGGTATTTTTGATTCAGCTCGTTGCTCTTCAGGATCTGTGCGAGAATTCCTTTCACCGAAAAATCATCGGTGTTGACGATGGTATAAGCTGTCCCAACGGCAGCGGCATGGTGCGCGTCACTGGCCGCAGTCATGGGCAAACCGCGAATCTGCGCGTACTTGAAAGCGTAGCGGTTGTAGCGGCGGAGCGTAGTCGCAGCGTTGAAAACCTCGATCGCGTCCACCGGCAAGGTTTCCAGAGTGGAAAAACGGATGCCGGCGCGGAACAAATCATACGGGTGTGGAGGAATGGCGAGACCGCCGCGTTCATGAATCATGTCGCAGACTTCGCGCGCCGGTTTTCCTTTCAGGTAGGGCAGCTCCGCACCGATGCAGAGAAGATGACCGTCGGCGGTCGTGACCTCGACCCCGGGAAGAACCAAAAAATCATTGACCGGCAACCCGTCCAGCCGCATCAGACCTTTCTCGAGCAGGTAATTCACCGCGTCGCAAGTGTTGTGATCGGTGATGGCGATACCGTTCAAACCTTTGGCGCGCGCTGCCGCAATCAAGTCTTCCGGGCTGGAAATACCGTCTCCGGAAAAAAAAGAATGCGTGTGCAGGTCGATATTAAACGGCATTGCGAAAGGCTATGGCCATTGGTTTCCAGATTGCTACACCAGCTCTTCAACAAGAATGCCTGCTTCGGCTTCGGGTTCCTTCTGAATCCGATTGAATTGGTGATCATACAAGCGGCGATAATACCGGGATTTTCCGAGTAGCTCGGCGTGTGTGCCGATCTCCTTAATACGGCTGGAATCCATCACAATGATTTGATCGGCGGATAAAACAGTGGAAAGCCGGTGGGCGATGGCGATTACGGTGCGTCCAGCGGCCAGTTCAGCCAGCGCTCTTTGAATTTGCTGTTCCGATTCGGAATCGAGCGACGACGTTGCTTCGTCGAGTAAAAGGATTGGCGCGTTTTTTAAAATAGCGCGGGCGATGGCGAGGCGTTGCTGCTGTCCGCCTGAGAGAAGGCATCCTTTGTCGCCAATTACCGTTTGGTAACCGTTCGACTGCGCCATGATGAAGTCGTGTGCATAGGCAGCTTTTGCCGCTTCGAAAATTTCCTCCGGTGTAGCGTCCAGCCGGCCAAACAAGATGTTATTGAAGATCGTATCGTGAAACAAAAACGTCTCTTGGGTGACAAGCCCCATCTGTTCGCGCAACGATTTTTGCGTCACCGAGCGCAGATCTTTGCCATCGATTTTCACAGCACCCTTCGTCGGGTCGTACAGGCGCAGGATCAGGGAGAGAATCGTGCTTTTGCCCGCCCCGCTGGCGCCGACGAGAGCGTGCGTTTTCCCAGGCTCAAGGTGCAACGTCACGTTGCTGAGGGCGTCTCTGGCGGTGTTAGCGTAACGGAATGTGACATTTTCAAAATCAATTCGACCTTCGGACGAACTCAGCGTCCCTGCGTTTGGCGCATCCTCTACAGTGGACCGCGAATCGAGAATCGAGAAAATAGCTGACATGGCGGCGACTGATCGCTGCATCACAATATGAATCCTGCTAAGCGTTTTGATCGGGTCGTAGAGAATGAAAATTCCTGAGATCAGTCCAAAAAACCGGCCCGCGCTCAAGTTCGCGGCGTAAACGTAAAGTAACGCCATTCCTACCCCGATTGCGGCGATGATCTCGACTAACGGGCTGATCGCTTCCGTCGACCGGATGATGCGCATCATCTGGGAGAACTGCAGTCGATTGCTGAGCTTGAATGCTTTTTCCTGATGTGCTTCACGTCCAAATGATTTAATCACCCGAATGCCGGCAAACGTTTCCTGCATCGTCACAACCATTTCACCCATGCCTTCCTGTTCGCTTTGCACTGCCCTGCGAGCGCGACGCCCATAAATGCGTAGCGGCAGCAAACACGTCGGAAAAAGAACTAGAGTAACCACGGTGAACTTCCAATCCATTAGCAGGAGCACACTGATTGCGCCCACAATGGTCATGGGCTGCTTGAAAATATCGCTTCCGACGGTTGTCAAAGCCATCTGCATGACCCGGGTGTCATTGGTGATGCGCGACATCAAAAACCCGGAGCGCATCTTGTTAAAGAAATCCATGGAATGACGCACCATCTTGCTAAAGAGCTGATCTCTGATATCCGTGACGACCTTGTTGCTCACCCACTGCATGCAGTACGTGCTTCCATAGGAACAGAGACTGCGCACTGTCATGATCGCTGGAATGGCGAGACAGACTAGAACGATCGAATTGATCTTTGGGCCCGTATCCAACACGTGAAGATTTGAGCGTATGCCCGGACCGGGAGCGGCCCCGTGGAAGACGGCGCTGGTGACGCGGGCAATGGCCAGAGGCAAAAGGTTAGTGACGCCGGCGAAGGCAAGACCGAGCGCCAGACCCAGGATGAAACGCGCCTTATAAGGCTTGAGGTAACTGTAAAGCCGCCGATACGAACCGGAAGCCGCGCGTAACGTTTCCCGGAATGACTGCTTGGTCCTAGCTGCCTTTGCGCCGCTCATGAGCTTTGCGCCGCCGCACGATGCGACAGCAGCGAATCCATAGCATTGATCACCGTTCCCGTCGAGATTTGACTCATTGCAAAGCGCGGCTGCGCCGGCACAAACGCGGTCACTGGCGCGGCTGATTCTCCTTGTAAAATGAGTGCCGGACTTTCCCGGGGTCGCCAATGGAATGGGTTGGTCGGCCCAAACAGTACTACCTGCGGCGTGCGAGTCGCCGCCGCCAGATGCATGGGAGCGGAATCGACCGTCACAAGCAGCTGCGATTGGGTAATCAATGCGGCTAAAGTTAGCAAATTTGTCTTGCCAGAGAGATCGACGATTTGTTGCTGTACTTTGTTCTTGATTGCGGCGATATGTGCCTGCTCGTTGGGCGACGGTCCACTGGTCAGGACAAGATCGATATCATTGTTTCGACCGAAGTGGTCAATCACCTCCGCCCATCGCTCGGGCTCCCAGAGTTTTTCCCGGCGGGATGAGCCGGGATGCAAAATGACATAGGGCCTGGTGATTTTCGAATCGCGCCGCAGCGCGTCGGCTCTTTCGTGGGCCATTTGTGGCAAATGCAGACACGGGGCGCGGGAGGCAACAGTTTGGATCCCGAGTGGCTCGAGTAATGCAAGGTTGTAGTCGATTGTATGAACGTCCCGCATTCGAATGGGCACAAAATCGGTATAGGCACGTGCCCGCATCTTCGCCTGTTGATGCACGCGATAAGAGACCACTCGTTCCCGCGCGCCGGATAAGAGCGCCAGAAAAGCCGAGCGATCATTCCGTGTGAAATCGATGCAGCAGTCAAATCTGCTGGCCGCAACGGAAAAAAACAATGCGAGGTCGCGCGGATTGCGTCGCGCCATCAAAGTACGATCGACATTTGGAACGGCTGGCAGCAGGTTAGCACATTCGCTCGAGACGACGATTGTCAGTTGTGCACCTGGAAAGCTTTCACGCAGAGCTGCGACGGCGGGCGTCGTCAAAATCAGGTCGCCGATTCGTTTGAGTTGCAGTAGGAGAATTTTCACGAGCTTTCGGCAAGGAGCAGCGGTTTTCAGGCCGCCGAGGACGATCTTGAGATCGCCCCTCCTGGAAATCACCGCGCCATGCGCATCGCCGTCGCATATGCGTCCAGCAATCGTGTTCGAAAATGGTCCCAGGTGAAATTCTCAACCATGCGGCGTCTTGCTGCGCTGCCCATTTGCTGGGCGATCTCAG
>QHMS01000136.1 GCA_003217895.1 Verrucomicrobiota bacterium | reverse complement strand
CCAGATCTGAACCGACCCCGAGGACTAGTCCCACTCCTCCACCTCGGCCTCTGATTTCGATACGGTGAAACGATAGGTGAAACGCGTTGTCTAACGCCGGGAGTTCCCACCTAAAGAGCGGGCGTGCAAGCGTTCGAGTGAATTCTTGCGACTGCGGCGATTGATTGAGCCATTGTCTTCCGGAGAGAAGCCGATTCATCTGTGTAAAAAAAGGCGTGCGAACCGGCAGGTTTGAAGGTTTTACGGGATATTCGCCCGCGGCTACAGCGCCAGGTTTCAATTTTTTTACCAAATATTCGCAAATATTTCTCGACAACAACGCTGTTCTGGACTACGGGAGGCGGGCCAGCGAGGGGATTCAAGATTGTAGATTGAGCAGACTAATCGCGAACGCTTCCCTGGCCCGCCGCAGGTCGCCGGCGCGACCGAAGGCGAACAACTATTTAATGATTCAACGACCCGCTATAGCTATGAGATCCTCTGCCGTTTTGACCGTAAATCTGTTCGTTTGTCTGAGTCTCCTGGCCGCGCTTGCTACCGCTTCAGGACAAGCGCTACCCCGCGAAGGTCGCATGACCGAGCCACTGGAAAAACCCGGGATGCCGCCTGCGCCAGTAGGCACCTATAGACTCGAGACCTCGCCGCGGCTGATCTCCCCGTACGGCGGCTTCATCAGCTACCAGGTGAACGTCGATCAGAATGGAAACAACATCGTCGGTGACGCCGCGAACGAGCCGTCCATCGCAGTTGACCCGACAAATGGCAACAAGATCGCGATCGGCTGGCGACAATTTAACACCTGGACGTCCAACTTCCGGCAGTCCGGCTATGGTTACACCACGGATGCCGGCATCCACTGGCATTTCCCTGGCACTTTGCAACCCGGCGTTTTCCGCAGCGACCCGGTGCTAGACTACGATGACACAGGAAATTTTTACTATCTCAGTCTGCTGGTGAACACGTTCTGTGGCGACATCTGGCGCTCCACAAACGGCGGACAATCGTGGACGGAGCGGTCACCTGACGGAGCCGCGCACAGCGGCGACAAGGAATGGTTCACCGTTGACAAGACCCCGGCCAGCATGGGTCACGGCTTCCAGTACCAGTTTTGGACTGGCTTCTTCGCTTGCACCTCAGGAGAATTCAGCCGTTCCACCGATGGCGGCGCTACCTGGCAGAGTCCGATCAATATTCCCAATGGCCCTGATTGGGGCTCGCTGGATGTGGCTTCCAACGGCTACCTCTTTATCGGCGGTAACGACGAGGGCAGCAGTTTCTGGTGTATCCGCTCGACCAACGCGCAGAACCCGAACGTCACGCCAACTTTTGACCAGGTGACTACGGTCAACATGGGCGGCAGCATTGTTTACGGCGGCTCGGTCAATCCGGGCGGACTAGCAGGGCAGACATTCCTGGCGGTGGATCGCTCGGGGGGACCGACTAACAATAACATTTACATGGTGACCAGCGTTAGCTCTGGCGGCGGGACGAACGTCATGTTCGTTCGCAGCACTAACGGCGGACTGAGCTTCAGCACGCCGCAGCGGATCAACGACGATCCCTCCAACTCTGCCAAGTGGCACTGGTTGGGCACACTAGCAGTTGCGCCCAATGGACGGATCGATTCTGTGTGGCTGGACTCGCGCAACGCTGCGAATAACCTCGACTCGCAGTTGTTCTATTCCTGGAGCACGGATGGCGGCTTAACTTGGGCGCCTAACGTGGCCGTTAGTAATTCGTTTGATCCTCTCCAAGGCTGGCCGAACCAGAACAAGATAGGCGATTACATCACCATTGTGTCGGATAACACAGGGGGCGATGTGGCATATTCCGCCACGTTCAACTTCAACCCGAGTCGGGGCCAGCACGAACAAGACGTTTACTACGTGCGCGTATCGCCATC
This sequence comes from Verrucomicrobiota bacterium, assembly GCA_003217895.1. Classification (GTDB taxonomy): domain Bacteria; phylum Verrucomicrobiota; class Verrucomicrobiia; order Chthoniobacterales; family UBA10450; genus Udaeobacter. The sequence goes on along the minus strand of QHMS01000136.1, from coordinate 7,535 downwards.
AGGCGGGGCGACACCGACGCCGACAGCTACCACTTCGCCGACAGCAACGGCAACAGCGACATCCACCGCTACTGCTACAGCTACGGCGACATCGACGGCTACCGCTACTACCACACCGATGTCTACCGCTACCGCTACCGCTACGGCTACGCCTACCGCTACTCCTACGGCTACACTCTCGCCGACAGCTACACCTACTGGTACGCCCAGAGTGACGCCCACACCAAGGACTGCGCCGACGCCGAGAATTCGTCCCAGTCCGCCGCCGCGGCCGGTCTGACTATGAGGAGCACGCTGCTTGCCCGCTCGAGTCCGGGCGTCTCGAGTGCCGCCTCTAAATTTGCATCCTCCAGAGAATTTCCAAAAGTTGTAAAAAAAGTATTGACACATTTTCGGCATTCCAATTAAAACCGGGACTTCAGCTTGATTTTTCTGAACACAACCCAGAACAACCGCAAACGTGACCCAGACGTTGGGAACACGTGGATTGCATTATCCTCGAGACCATGGTAATTCCCCGCGGCGCCGGAACCCCCGCGCAACTGCGTAACGCTCAGTAAGAATCAAGCGGCGATTTTATGAAAAAGAAACAGAACAAACATTCTCTAGGCGTTTCGGCGCTCCAAATCATCCTTGCTCTGTCGCTGATGTCGATATCGGCCGCGCTGCTGGCGTCCGGTTTCAGATCCGCGCCATCGCGTGGCGGTAGCCGCAGCGTCGTTGTCAATCCCGCGGTTGCGGGCGTGGGGCAAGCCGCTGTCCCGCATCCCGCGGTAGTATCTCCATTTTCCGACGAAGAACTTGCTGCGCAGGAGGAAATTGAGGCCGAGCTCCGAGGCGCTGAGCGCGCCAGGCAATCGGGCTTGATTCAGCCCGAAATGACTTCGGGGTTACCTCCAGAACCCGAACCCCCGGCGGGCGTAACGCCTGCCCTGCAACCTTACTGGCAGTCAACGGCGTGGCTGCAGCGCGGCCGTCCCATCCTTCGCGATCCTTCGGAGTGGCAGGCGTTGCAGGCAGAGGCGGCGATACAAAGCGCACTCGAGTGGGTGCCGATGCCGCCAGTTCGCCCGAAATATCCTCGCGTCACTTGTACCTCCATGGCAACCGGCAACTGGAGTAGCGCCGGGACTTGGTCATGCGGCCACACGCCAACCTCCGCAGATGACGCCGTGATCGCTACTGGCACAACTGTTACCATCGACACTGCCGCAGTCGCTCTTAATCTCACCGTTAACAGTGCCGGCGTTTTGCAATACGATCCAGCCACGGCTCGGTCCCTTACATTGGTGGGCAACGCCACGGTTAATCTCGGCGGCACCTTCCAAGCCGGCGTGGCCGCAACCACACACACCCTGTCCATCGGCGGCAACCTGACTAATAATGGGACGATCGACTTCAGCCAGAGCGCGGTGGTTGCCGTCACTTTCACGGGCGCGAGCAGTAACACCTGGACGGGCAACGGTATTTACAACCTGACGGCAGCGGGAGGCCTCGGCGGCGTCACCATCAACAAGGGCACCTCCAGCGCCTCCGTGCTCACCTTTACTCCTGGTTTGGGCACATTCACTGTCGACGGCTCCACCAGCAACGGGTTTCTGACTATCACCAATGGGACATTCGAGATTGCCGGGTCCAACAGCTTCTCGAACAATGTATTTCCCACAGCCGCTTATACTATACCGGCCACGGGCGGCTTCCGCTTGAATGACGTCAACGCGACCGTCCCCGGCCAAAACGGCAATCCCACCAACAACGGCTTGCTCCGTGTAAGTGCGGGTACCTTTAACCTCGGCACGGTAGGCACAAACGTGATGGGCGCTGGCACAGGCGCAAGTTTTACGGTCGAGGGTGGCACGATGAATGTGGCCGGGCGCTTGACCTCGGCCAATCCTGTGATCTACACCCAGTCGGGCGGCATAGTTAACATCTGCACCGCAGGCGGCTGCATCACTTCGCCCTCCTTTGGGTTCCCCTCAACCCTGCCGAAGAACTTCTTCAACATGTCGGGCGGCACGATCAACCTCGTACAAGCCAATACGGCCATGGCGAACCCCGTGGACTGGAACACGCAGGGCACTGTCAACTACACCGGCGGCACGCTGAGCATCGGCGTGCCTGCTACACCGTCCGGTACCTTTTTCAAGGGGCAAGGGAACATGCCCGGCCTGGTGTTCGGCGGGACCGGAGCGGGGCTCGGGCTCACCGGGACCGTCTGGTGCTATGGCAACGTCACGATTCCTTCGGGTTCGGGAATTCTTCTGGGCATCCCTGTCACCAACTCGGGGTTCCCCTTTAACATGTTGGGTAGCACCTTCACTAATAACGGGGCGATTTCTGGTGGGTCAGACTTCAGTTTGACGGCGGACCGGGTCCAGTTCGCCGGCGCCACTGCGCAGACCTACACTGGAACGGGCACCTTCGGAACGTCTTCCAGCCCGATTTTTGCATTTGGCAACATGAACCGGGGCGGTGGCCTGACAATTAACGGGTCGGCCAACCCAATCTATACTGCAAACCTGCTCGCCTTCACCGGTTCGCTAACTAACACAAACATTGTCAATCTTGTTGGGGCCGGCAACATCCAGCGCGGCGGGGTAGCTCAGCTGCCCGCTGGTACACTTGATGTCTCACCAAGCTATACCGGTTCTCCGGCAAGTGTCATCCTTACCTATGCGCAGGCGAGTAGTGCAGTGACAACCAGCGTGGAAGTCCCTTCCGGCCGCACCGCAGCGAGCATTCAGGTATTCAACACTAACGGTGTGACCATCGCAGGCGGCGCGATCACCGTTACCGGCAATGGTTCCCCCCCGGGCTTGTTTCTCGGTGGCACCACCGCCGGACTCGCTGGCGGACCATTGAACACCAGCTCGGCTAACCTAGTTACGGTGGCAGGAACTGCGACGGCGGCGATTGCGGGTGGCTCGGAGAACTCCTATGTCAACGGGCCGATCGCGCGCGTCCTTCCCGCCAGCGCCCCTGCGGGCACATGGCTTTTCCCTATTGGCAAGGCGACGTACAAAGCATTCGAGCTGGTTAACCCAACTACCGGCGCCGGGACGGTCACCGTGCAGGCCGAGGTGTTCGATACCGGCTCGGGCGGCACGGCTGGGGCAGGCCTGGACGCAATCAATAGTAATCGCTATTGGAACGCGACGATCACGGCGGGCAGCGTCAACTTCACGGGCAGCGACGTGCGCGTGACCGAGCTGAATTCCACCGGCAACGCCCTTGGCAAGTCGTCAACTCAAACTGGCGCCTACGCTTCCATCGGCGGCACGCTTCTACCTGCAACAGTGCAATCGACAGCCCATCCGACGGCGTTGGGCTTTTTTGCCGTAGGCCGGCTCACCGGGACACCGACTTTCCCCGGCGGCACCTACACGGTTTGTCCTTCGGGTTGTAACTACGCGAACCTCACGGCTGCCATGGCCGATCTCAGTGGCAAGATCATCATAGGCCCGATCCTCTATAGCCTGACTTCTACGTACGATTCCAGCGGAGAAACTTTCCCCATCCTTGTTCCTGCGAACGGCGGCTCGAATGCGACTAACACCATCACCATCAAACCAGCTTCCGGTGCGACTCCCAACATTAGCGCTTCTTCGACAAGCTCGATAATCGAACTGGCTGGTGCCGACTACGTGACCATTGACGGCTCGAACACCAACGGCGGTACAACGCGCGACCTGACCATTCAGAATACTAACACTGCATCCAACACAGCGGCTGTCTGGCTGGCCAGCCAGGGCACCAATGCCGGCGCGACCTTTGAAACGATCAAGAACTGTAACATACGCGCCGGTGGCGGCGGCGCAGGCACCACTGCCGGAATCTTCGGCATCTTCGCCGGCGGCACCGCAGTAAGCACGAACGGTAATAATAATAATTTCCTGACCATCCAGAACAACCAGATCGACACGGCCTACGAAGCCATTGCCGTCCGAGACCTCAGTGCAACCCTGCTCGATGGCATTAGCAAAGGCCTGAACATTAATAACAACACCATCGGCAGCGCGAGCCCGAGCAATTACGTAACCTTCCGAGGCATCGAACTAGTCGGTACCGCAGGAGCCGCTGTGACCCAAAACGAGATCCTTAACCAGATCACTACTACGGTAAACAACAACATTGCCGGCATCGAGCTGGCCTCGACCAACTATTATGCCGATGTCAGCCGCAACAAAGTCCACGACATTATTAATAACAATCCTGCTAAGTGGGGTAACTTTGGCATCTATCTTTCTACGGCCACGAACAACTTCAGCAATTCGATCGTCAACAACGCCATCTGGAGTCTGACGAACGTCGGCCTTGGCACAGCGGCCCTCAGCTTCGAACCGAACGGTATCCGGCTAATTGGCGGCGCAGGCCAGAAGGTCTATTTCAATAGCGTCAACATGTTCGGCGCGAAATCGTTCGCCAGCGCCAGCGCCGCCTTAAGCGTTGAAAACTTCAGCATGAGCGGGCTCGACTTGCGTGACAACGTGCTGGTGAACGGCATCACCGGCCCAGCTGGTAGCAAGGCTTACTCGGTCTGGGTGGTCCAACAGGCCGCCTTCGGCACCTCGGCCGGCCTCAGTTTCGGCACGATCAACTACAACGACTACTATTCGCCCGGCACCGGCGGGGTGAGCGGTTTCCTGAACATGTTCGGCCTTGGTGGTGGCGGCAGCGACGTGACCACCCTTGCCGCCTGGCAAAGCGAAACCCAGGGCGACCAAAACTCGCTCAACGTCAACCCGCAGTTTTTGTCATCCAACGATCTCCGGCTAGCTCCGGGGTCCCCTGCGGCCGGCGCAGGCCAGACCATACCCGGCATTACCATTGACCTTCCCGGCAATCCGCGCTGCAACCCGCCAAGCCAGGGCGCATACGAAGTCCCATGCGGCGGCGCAAGCCCCACACCTACGCCGACACCAACCCCTACGCCGACTACTACGCCAACGGCGACAATTCCGCCGTCCCCGACTCCAACGGCCACACGAACGCCAACGCCGACAGCCACAGCGACGGCCACGGCAACATTCACGCCGACACCTACAGCTACCGCTACGTTCACAGCGACAGCCACAGCGACCGCAACGTTCACGCCTACCGCCACAGCAACGGCCACGTTCACACCAACAGCAACGGCCACATCAACTCCGACGCCTACGGCCACACGAACGCCAACGCCAACACCTACAGCGACAGCTGCGGCCACATTCACACCTACAGCTACGGCGACCGCTACGTTCACGCCTACCGCCACAGCAACGGCCACGTTTACCCCCACCGCCACGTCTACGGCCACATTCACACCTACAGCCACGGCTACGGCGACTTTCACACCAACCGCAACAGCAACGGCGACTCAAACCCCAAGCCCGACAGCTACTCGCACACCAACACCAACACCAACAGCTAGTGCGACTGCGACCGCCACGTTCACGCCTACGGCCACAGCTACCGCTACGTTCACACCAACAGCTACAGCCGCGTTCACGCCTACGGCCACGGCTACGTTCACGCCTACAGCAACGGCAACAGCTACCTTCACACCGACGGCCACGGCTACTCAATCGCCGAGCGCCACTGCAACAGCGACAGCGACCGCGACGTTCACGCCTACGGCCACAGCTACTGCTACACCCACGGCCACACGAACGCCGACGGCAACGCCAACAACCACAGCGACGGCCACTTTCACACCAACGGCCACAGCAACCGCTACGTTCACACCTACCGCCACAGCGACCGCGACGTTCACGCCTACAGCAACGGCGACTCAAACTCCGAGCCCGACAGCTACTCGCACTCCGACGTCAACGCCAACACCAACAGCTACTGCGACCGCGACGGCCACGTTTACACCTACAGCTACAGCAACGGCAACTTTTACGCCCACGGCCACGACAACATCAACACCGACACCGACTGCCACGGCTACAGCCACAGCAACAGCGACAGCCACGCCGACAGCGACACGTACACCGACGCCGACCCCAACAGCCACTGCAACCGCGACAGCGACCGCTACAGCAACGGCCACATTAACTCCGACGCCTACGGCCACACGAACGCCAACGCCAACACCTACAGCGACAGCGACAGCTACGGCCACATTCACACCTACAGCCACGCCAACAGCTACGCGCACACCGACTCCAACCCCGACAGCTACAGCTACGGCCACCTTCACGCCAACGCCGACGGCAACACGTACACCGACTCCGACACCAACAGCGACAGCTACAGCCACGGCGACCCCAACCGCGACGCGAACGCCGACACCAACGCCAACAGCTACATTCGCGCCCAGACATACACCGACGCCCAGGCCGCAGCCGACGCTTCGTCCGCCCGTGCGCCCGACTTCGATGCCATCAAAACCGTGGTGGAAGATTTGGTAGTACTTCGCCCGAATATCATTCGTTCGCTTTCGGCCGTGCTGTAATGGCAGCGCTCGTCGCGGGACGAATCCGTGTGAGCGGCGGACGTGCCGTCTGCACGTGATTGCCAGCAGGCGCAGCTGCATCTAGCAGACAACGACTCGTCAAGCGAGACGAACTGGCGTTTTCAGTTTAAAAAAGCTTGACCAAATCTGGCCCAACATCTAAAACGGCGTTCCCTGCATCTTGAGTTCGCCTGAACAAACGATTCATCACGCACTGCGTGGCCGAGAGCGTCTCGGCACCTCAAAAATGCGCTCACTTGAACCGAAATCCTAAAAATGAAAAAGAAATCCTCCACTCGCTCCACACGTGCCCGCCGTAGCCTCGGCAAAGGCGGGTTTTTTAATCTCCGTGCGCTGCTCGGAATCACTCTGTGCATCGTTGGGCTAGCTTTGGCGATCCTTGCTGAAAGGGACGGCGCGCTGCGCCGTCCGGACACTCGGGCGACGCGTCCCTACCAAGAGCCCGAGCGCTACATGCCTGTCCCAGGTGTCGGTTCACAAACGGAAGCTGCTCGTCTGGCCCAATTGGAACAATACTGGCACGACCGTCTAACATTTCCTACGGGCCGCTTTAATCCGGCATGGGTGCGCGCCGCGGCCGCGCAACATGCGCGTATGACGGTTGGCGTCCCAAGTGGGCATTATTCAAGACTCAATCCGGCCAGTCCATTGCCTCTTACACCCGCCGCGTTTACCGCGCTCGGTCCGCAGCCTGAACGGATGACCGGTTGTTTTGGCTGTTATAATTACACCACGACCGAAGGGCGCATTAACGCAATCGCAGTGGATCCGACTACTACTGTCAATGGCAGTATTGTGGCTTATAGCGGGCCAGTCGGCGGGGGTGTGTGGAAAACAACCAACTGCTGCAGCTCTTCCACTACTTGGACTGCGGTAACCGATGATCCCCTGATTGCCACCACGGCCATCGACACCGTCGTCATTGATCCCAGCAATCATAACACGGTCTATGCCGGTACCGGCGATCTCAATTACGGTTCCTTCGCCATGGGGAGCCAGGGCATTCTCAAATCGACCGATGCAGGCGACACCTGGGCGGTGCTAGGCGTAAATGTCTTCGGCATGATTTATAACG
>QHMS01000135.1 GCA_003217895.1 Verrucomicrobiota bacterium | reverse complement strand
GGATTGACCGATCTGTTCGAAGCGATCGTTGTTATTCGTGCCCCCGCTCATTCGATACAGGTTTTGTGGAATGTACGGGTGGTCCGTGTTTGAGAATTGGAACCAGTCCAGGGGCTGATCTCCGTTGTTACAGGAGGTTGTTCCCACGCCCAGCCCGACCAAATGATTTACCGTATCGTTTCCGCCCTGCAACACCTGTGGAAGATCGCCAACGATGACGTCAGGCCCGGGCACAAGAGTCGGCGTTTCTGCTCCGGTTACGTCGAGCACCGGCGGCATCACTATCGATTTGGTTTCGCCACTGACCACTGTCTGAACCTCGATCGGTTGCATCGTCGCGCCGATCGAGATTTTTCCAACGGACGCACCGGCTTCCGATGGGTGGCCCAGAGCATTGGCAAATTCTTTTGAGACGCGCAGGGTCCCACCCGTGATGCTCAGCAACTGCGCGTTAGCGTCGTAATTGTACTGGTGTCCGTCGATGTTGAAAAAGGTGGATCCAGTCTTGCCGTCGCGGACGGTAAGATCAAAAGGTTGATCCGACGGAAGTTTTTCGATTATCAGTTGCTTGAGCGATGCCGCTAACGTTACAGGCAGATTGTTGTAGCCGGGGACGTTGACCCGGGTGGGGGCGAGCGCTATCGAGCCCGGTTCGGGCCCGCGCAAAAGATCGTTGAAAACCAAGATGGTAAAAAAGGAATTGGCTGCCGATGCGAAGTGCAGTGTTATGGGTCTCGCCACCAGCGAACTGCTTCCATTCAAACCATTAAGATCGAGATCCATGGTGATACTGCCGTTTTCGATGAGCATCTTTTGAAGTGTCCCCGTCCCGCCTTCGTCAAGACTCCGGCGGGCAGCCCCGGCGGAGGCGGCTGCGAAAGCTTTTGGCGAGCTCGCTTCGGACACGGCAAACAGCAATGGAAGGATGAAACCGGTGAGCGTTAATTTTGATATGGTCATGGACTTCTTTGGTTGGGATGAATGTGGCTAAAGCTTGAGAGCGCTAAGTTTTCTCACGCGCTCACGGCAGAAGCAAAAAAGATTTTTTGAAAATTTGTGGCGGAACATCACGCACAGGTGGATCGACTTGTCCTCAAGGCGATGCCAATTAAATCGCCGCAGGCGCAATCATCAACCCCGAAAGCTTTCGGGGATCGTAGCCAACGCGTTGAGGACAACGCGTTCCACCCAGTGCTCTCACCGCCAGCAGCTACGCGCGAGGCGGCGGAGTCGGCCGAGGCCGCGACTGCGGAGTGGATCTTGGTGTCGGAGTAGCTCTTGGAGTCGGCGTTGCTGTGGCAGTTGCCGCAGCTGTCGCCGTGGCCGTCGCGGTAGCGGTCGCCGTCGCAGTCGGACTAGACGTCGGAGATGGGGACGCCTCTCCTGCAGGCGCCTGGATACCAATCATCGAGGGTGATCCGGTTTTGAAGAAGCCGACAGTTGCGTTCGCATTCTGCGGCGGTGAATTGGCGTCGACTCGGAAATTATACAACGTGCCCCAGCGGATGGCATTGGCGTTCTGGTTCTGCGCAAAGGTTTCAGTACTCCAGGTAATTGAGTCTGCCGCATGAGTAACATTCCACGGCGTGCTGCTATAACCAGCATTGTTATTTGTGCCGTCGTTCGCCCAGCCGGGTTCCTGAGGCGGCGCGTGAAAGCTGATGTTGCTGAGGATGCTGCCAGGTCCCAAAGGTACGCTGAAGTCCTGAATCCCGCGATCCAGATTCTCATTATAAATAACGTACTCGTAATGCCACATTCCGTTATTAGGTCCAGTCACTTTGTAGCCGACGAAGAAAATGCCGTCGTTGCCGGGATCAGGTTGGTACTGAGCCACCGTGGCGCCGGTAGCCGCCCAAGCCATGATAGCGGGCTGCGTGCGCACGGTCGCGCCGTTAGGTGAAAACGTGAAGTTCGGCGGGCTGCCACTTACGTTGTACTGTCGGTAGGAAACGTTGTTATACATGTTGCACTGCCCCGGATGTGACTGGCACCAGGTGAATTCATGCGGCGTAATGTAGGCAGCTTCGGCAAAATAGGTTGCCCCTTGATTTTGTGTGGTGTCGAGGTCGCCAGCCTTCACAGCGATCCTGTGCGACACGCCGTCATGGACGTGGCCGGTGTGATTGTTCGCTGTAGCTGGGAAAGATCCGGTGAAAGGATTGATCCACGCACGTGATCCGATTAGAGTTCGGTTGCCGTTCTCGCTGGCGTCATACGGATCGGAGCAGCCCGGACACAGCGTTGTCCACTGAGTGCAGTTATTGGTGTTGCAGCCAAGATTGCACTGGTCGAGTTCGTCTGCGCCGAAGGTGTGTTTCATCCAGGATTGACCAAGTTGTTCGAAGCGTTCGTTGTTACTGGCGCCACCGCTCATCCGATAGAAATTTTGCGGAACGACCGGGTGATCAGTATTTGGCAATGCGAACCAATTGATCGGCTGGTCGCCGTTGTTACAGGAAGTCGTCGCTACCGCCAGGCCCACTTGTGATCCCGCGCTCCCGAGTTGCACCATGTTGGGCAGGTCTCCAACAATGACATCGGGCCCGGCCGCCAGCGTGGGCGCTCCCGGACCGGCACGTTCGCTCAACGGCGGCATGACCACCGACTTAGGCGCGCCGTTGGACAACTGCGTGATCTGGATCGCTTGCATCGCCGCGCCCACGGAGATGTTTCCAACTTGCACACCCGCATCCGAGGCTCGTCCAAGCGCAGCAGCAAACTCCTTTGAAATCAGCAGCCGCCCACCCTGGATGGTAAGCAACTGCGCACTGGGATTGTAGTCGTACTGGTTTCCTTGAATGTCGAAAAACACAAAACCGCTCAGGGCATCGCGCACGGTCACATCGAAAGGTCCATTACTGGTGGCCTTTTCGATAACCAGCCTGTTAATCGAGGCAGTTAAGGCCGCGGGAAGCGCCACCCTATTTTGCGGCACCAGTGCCATTGATCCCTGTTCGGCTCCGCGCAAGAGATCGTTGAACACGAGGATGCTGAAAAAGGAATTCGCAGCGACTGCGAACTGGACGCGCTCGAGTTTTGCATTGGCAAACTTGATTCCGTTCAGGCGATTTACATCCAGCTCCATGGTGACGGTGCCGTTTTCAACAATCATTTTTTGAAGTGTGCCGGTCCCGCCTTCGTTATGACTCTGGCCGGCAGCCTGGAGCTGGTTGCTGGGACTGTTCCTTGTTGCTGGATTACGCGAGCGAGCCTCGAACGGCGTAAAGAGCAAGGCCAATGAGAGCATGAAACCGGTAACCGTTATCTTTGACATTGTGGTGGATTCCCTATTGCGATGTACGGCTGGCCGCAGATGCGCTAAGCGTAATTTTTCTCACGCGCTGCCAGCAGAAGTAAAGACGATTTTTTGAAATCTTTGCGGCGCAAAACGTCACATAAAGGTGGATCGGCTTCTCCGAAGACGATGCGGGACGTGTCGCCGAAGGCGCAAATATCAGGCGGCGGAACTGCATTTATCTACGCAACGCGTTGAGGACAACGCGTTCCACCAGTGCTCTCACCGTCCGCTTACGGGCGAGGCGGCGGCGTGGGGCGAGGTCGTGATGCCGGGCTGGGTCTTGCGGTTGGAGTAGCCCTCGGAGTCGGAGTCGGTGTCGGGGTAGCTGTAGCTATCGCCGTCGCAGTTGCAGTTGCAGTTGCAGTGGGAGTAGCAGTCGCGGTAGCAGTTGCAGTAGCAGTAGCAGTCGCCGTAGGAGTAGCCGAAGGTGGCGGCGTAGCTGTCGGCGTGTGTTGGAGTACGGGAGCCGCGACTACAACAGCGATAGGCGACCCTGTCTTGAAGAAGCCGATCGTCGCATACCAAAGTGTCGGATGTAAATCGGCGTCAAACCGAAAGTTATACAATGTGCCGAAGCGGACCGCGTTTGCGTTCTGGTTCTGCGCAAACGTTTCGCTATTCCACATTAGACAAGTATCCGGGTATTGTTGACAACCGTTGACATGAGTGACAGCCCACGGCGTGCTGCTGAAACCCTGGTTATTAAACGTGCCGTCATTTGCCCAGCCAGGTTCCTGAGGCGGCGCGTGAAATCCGATGTTGCTGATATTGATGTCAGAGAGATAAGGCACAGTAAAGGATTGAATCCCACGATCGAGATTTTCATCATAGATGGCGTATTCATAGTGCCATACGCCATTATCTGGCCCCGTCACCTTGTAGCCGACAAAGAAAATCCCGTCACTACTCGAATCAGGCTGGTACTGAGTTACTACGGCGCCTGTGTTTGCCCAAGCCATGATGGCAGGCTGCATTCGCACGGTGTTACCAACGTTTGCAAATGAGAAGTTCGGAGGAGAACCACTTACGGTCTGCTGCCGGTAGGAGACGTTGTTATACATGTTGCACTCGCCGGGGTGCGCCTGGCACCAGGTGTATTCATGCGGGCTGATGTATGCCGCCTCGGCAAAATAACTCGCGCCGGTGTTCTGCGCCGGGTCGAGATCGCTAATGTTCACCCGGATCCGGTGCGACACGCCATCGTGGGCGTGGCCATTGTGGTTGTTTGCGCCCGAAGGGAAATTTCCTGTGAAAGGATTGACCCATGCGCGCGATCCAATCTGGTTCTGGTTGCCATTCAAGCCGGCGACGTAAGGGTCGGAGCAGCCCGGGCAAAGAT
>QHMS01000134.1 GCA_003217895.1 Verrucomicrobiota bacterium | reverse complement strand
GGCGGCTGACACAGCCGCCTCTACATCTTCTACATCGCCGGCGATGTAGGTCTCTTTGGCAGTGGCGTTTTCTCTTGCGGCGTCGATTGCGAATTTGTCCCAATCAATCCCGATTACGCGCTCGAAGTTGTCGAGAAGCGCTTTTGCGAAAAATCCAGCGCCGCAATAAGCGTCGATCAGCAGTTCTTGCTTAGGCGGAACGAGATCGACGATCAAATCGCGTAATGCATCTGCGACTGGGGCGTTAGTTTGAGAAAAAATGCGAGCGCTGGCTGAGGCCCGTAACGTGTAATGGCCATCTCGCACGTAGGGTTGCGCGCGTAATTCCGCGAGCGCGCGATTGACTTCATCGCTCGAAATCGGGCAATGCTCGATGTCGATCAATCGATGGGAATCGCGCCGGAAAAAACCGACCGCTCCATCCTGTGCGTGCACAGTGATGCGATTGCGATATGCGTACTGCCTGGGCGAAGGGATGATCGGCCGCATTGGAACATCCTTGAGTTTGCCGATCCGCTGGAGCGCATCGCGCACCTGTCGCCATTTGATCGCCAGCTGATGTTCGTAGCTAACGTGCTGGTAAGCGCAGCCGCCGCACCGGCCGAAATAGTGACACTGCGGCTCTACGCGATGCGGCGAACTTTCCTTGACCTCGACCAATTCCGCTCCGGCGAATTGCTTTTTCTCCCGCACGATTTCGGCCGAAACGAGCTCGCTCTCAACAGTGTACGGAACAAAGACGGCCTTGCCTTGTTCTCGGGCGACGCCTTTTCCGCCGAAAGCAACATCTTCGATTTTTAGATCGACAATGCGCATCTCATTAACATCCTGCTTCAGCTGGGTGTTCAATGCGAACGAAACAATAAATAACCGCTTTAGGGGTCTTTTCTAGCGCGGGAGTAATCGCTCAAACGGTTAGCGCGAGCCAGGCTTCAGGTTCGCCGCGCTGAGGCAAGGTTTGACTGAAATTCACACAGCGCCTCAGAGAAAATTATTGGCAACCGCGCTAAAGCCAGCCAATACGCGCAGGAGCCGCTTAAGCCACCAGAACAACGGCAAGCTGGACGGAAACCGGCTGCTAGTTGAAGTCCTGATGCGTATCGCGCACGTAGGGGTATTTCGATTCGTTACCGACTTCAGGCGGAAATTCCGGATAGCCTGCATGAATGTACGGGATGTCCGGCGGCAGAATCGGATAATAGCTGTGGTGCCAAATTGGAAACGGAAACGTCAAAATTTCAATAAGACCCGCTACGTGTCGTGCCCCCGCGCGGCCCAGGCCGCGCCAAACGCCATAACCAGCCCCAGCGGAATTGCCTTCCGTTTGGTTGACTTGGTTAACCGTCACAAAAAAGTCAGTCGGAGCGATGAAAAAATTTGACATGCCGCGACCAAGCTTGCGCGTTGGCCCGTAATCGTTCCCGGGCGGGTCTTGAATATCGGCCAAGGCTGCGCTGGCAAGGCCAGCGACCGTTGCGAGGGCAAGGATTGTTTTCATAGGCGTTCCAAACGAGTTAAATGATTCCGAACAGCAAAGGCAATACTTATTTTCGCTGGTCCGTGCCGCCGCGGTTCCGCGTTACGAGAACCGAAGTGACGACGGTAATTGCAAGAATAAGCACGATTACTCCCAGGGAGATCAGAGTCGGCACGGTAAAATAATTGGCCCCGATCATTTTGAGCCCAACGAAACCGAGCACGAAGGCGAGACCGGTCCGCAGGTAAACGAAACGGTCCATCAAGCGCGCCACGACAAAATAGAGCGAGCGCAAACCGAGAATGGCGCAAATATTGGACGTATAAACGATGAACGGGTCCTGGGTGATCGCAAACACTGCCGGGATGGAGTCGACCGCAAACACTAAGTCCATCACATCGATCACGATCAGAGCTACACCGAGTGGTGTGAGCATCCAGCGATTGCCCACCCGCGCGCTAAAATTCTCGCCGTAAAATTCCCCGGTGATGGGAATCCAATTCCTGCAAAAACGCATCACCAGGCTGTTCCCGAAATCTGGTTCGCCGGCCTTTCCAAGAAGCATTCGAAGGCCGGTCACCAGCAGGAAGACTCCAAAGACGTAAAGAATGAAATGAAACCGCGACACCAAAGTCACGCCAAGCAAGATCATGATGCCGCGCATGACAAGGGCGCCCAGAATTCCCCAAACGAGCGCGCGATGCTGCGCCATCGGCGGCACCTTGAAATAAGCGAAGATAATCACGAAAACGAAGATGTTATCGACACTCAATGAGTATTCGATCACGTAGCCGGTGAGAAATTCGAGCGCCTTGTCCGGGCCGCGCAGTTTCCATACCAGCGCGTTGAATAGCAGGGAGAGAAGAATCCAGATCGCGGTGCGGCGGGCCGCCGCGGCCATGCTCAACTCCCGGGCGCGGCGATGGAACGTGAAGAGGTCGACCCCAATCGCGACGAAGACGCCGATGTGAAATGCGATCCAAAACCAAATACTGGTTGTCACAGCGCGAGACTTTCATGCCCTGCGGCGCACGGCAACTCCGAAAGTATTCGCGAGCAAGTCGCAAATTGCGACGGCTCCATTCGTCTGGTGCAACCTGTGGCGTATCTTGCTGCGAGGTGATATTGTCTCCCCTGCAAAAATGGATACTGAACTACAAAAGCTCGTTGAATCGGGAAAGCTTACTTCCAAAGCCGCCGAGCAGCTGGAGAGATTAAAGCCCGGCGCATTTTGTCTGCACAAGAGTTGGGGATTCGGTCGCGTGCGCGAATGGAACCTGCTGCTCAACCAGATCGTAATCGATTTTGCCAGCAAGAAGTCCCATTCCATGCAAGTGCAGTATGCGGCGGAAAATCTCACACCGCTTCCGTCCGACCACTTTCTTGCACGCAAGGCCACCGATCTTGTGTCAGTCAAAAATTTGGCCAGGGAAAATCCGGCTGCGCTCGTGCGGAACATACTGGAAAGTTTGGATGGAAAAGCGACGGCGCTGCAGATCCATGAATGGATAGTCGGAGATATTTTCACCGAGACGGAATGGAAACGGTGGTGGGAATCAACGAAGAAGGCGCTCAAAGCCAGCGGCGCTTTTTCTCTCCCTGCAAAAAAGACCGAGCCGATCCAAATCCGCGGCGAAGGCATATCGCATGCTGACGAATTGATCGCCGCTTTCAGCAAAGCGCGCCATCCGAAAGAGCAAATCGCGGCGCTCGAGCAAATCATAAAATCTCATCCACAATTTAAGGAGCCTGAAAAACAGCTTCAGCCGATCGTCGTCACCGTCGAGAACATGGCGGTGCGCAACCAGAAAATTCATCCTGAGCTCGCATTCGAACTCATCATGGCGCGCGACGATCTGCTCGGGTGCGTCTCATCGCTCTACACAACCCACGTGGGTTTGATACTTTCGAAACTAATTCTTGACGAAGAAAAGCGCCTGCAATCGATCCTGCCGAAGTTGCCGGCGGCAAAAGAGAAACGGGTCTTGGAAGCGTTACCGTCGGTGCTCGGCCCAGGCTGGACGGAGCGCGCCTTACACTTGATGGAAGGGAGTCACGGTCGCATGGTCGCGCAAATTGCCCGCATCTTGGGTGAAGGCGGACAGCATGCTGACCTGAGGACAATGCTGGAGCGAAGCATTCGCGAACATTCCGCCACAAGTGAGATGCTGATTTGGCTGTGCAGCGAACGGGAGCACTGGAACGAGCTGATTACGCCAGATTTGCTCGGCGCGATTCTCGCAGCGCTGGAGCGGGAAAAGCACAACGCTCCGGGTCGCGCCAGCAAGTTGTACCGTGCGCTGGCTGAAGATCGGCAATTGGTTGGCGACATCTTTAAAAACGCCGACGTCGCTCTTGCACGCGACGCCATGCGGCGGCTCCAGCTGAGTCCGCTATTCGATGAATTGACGAAACGCTCGCTCCTGGCGCGGATCGTCAAAGTTTATCCAGAATTGGAAAGCATGATCACAGGCGTGGAAGGACCGGAAAAAGCGGCGGCGTTAATCGTTTCCTGGAGCAGCTTGGAAAAGCGAAAGGCCGAATACGAAGAACTTGTAAAAGTAAAAATTCCCGAGAACACCAAGGAAATTGCACTCGCCAGGTCGTATGGAGATCTGAGCGAAAATTTTGAATTTAAAGCAGCCAAGCAAATGCAAAGCGTGTTGATGCGACGCAAAGCCGAGCTTGAGCAAATGCTGCACAACGCGCGCGGGACGTCGTTTGAGAATGCCGACACGTCACGCGTTTCCATTGGCACAATCGTCACCGTGCGCGACGTGGAGACGAACAGCGACGAAGCCTATACCATTTTGGGTGCGTGGGACGGCGACCCCGACCGACACATTATCTCGTACCAGACCGCGATTGGACAGGCGCTGCTCGGGCATGAAATCGGCGAGACTGTTTCTCTAAGCACCGAGGACGGCACTGCCGCTCAATTTATGATTGTCTCCATCCAACCGGCGCCGCCAGACGGGATTGTGCACGCACCCGATCTTCCCACCGAATCCGCAATCCAAGCGGCGATGGCCGAGTAGCCTCCCCCGGTTTCAACCGGGTGAATCAATTAGCAGTTCGTAAGAGAGAATGCTCAGGCAGTAGATTGCGGCGGTTTCCACTCGCAGGATGATCGGGCCAAGCGTGATCGGCTGGCACCCGTGTCGCCGCGCAAGCGCAAGCTCTGCAGGCGTGAAATCGCCTTCCGGCCCGACAAGCATCAATACGCTCCAAGGACGATGTTGATGTTCACTCGAATAATCTCCGAGGATCTTCTTCAAATGCTGGGCATCGGGCTGCAGCGATCCGATTAGCCGAAGGTCGAATGATTCTAACGCCGCCGCAGAGAATAATTCTGCCAATTTCTTGGGCATGTGCACGCGCGGTAGCCAGTTCTGACCTGATTGCTTCGCCGCTTCAATCGCGATTTGTTGCCATTTCGACTGTTTTTGTGCGGCGCTTTCAGAATCCACCTGCACAACAGTACGATCCGAAATGATGGGCGCAATTTCGGCCGCGCCGATCTCGACAGCCTTCTGCACGATCAGTTCCATGTGTTTCCCTTTTGGAATGGCCTGCCCGAGAACAATCCGGCACCGCAGCGGCGGCGTTTCCGCTTCATGTAATTTTCGCAATCCAATTTCGTCGCCACTAAAATCGGCAATTTCCGCAGTGATTTCGCGCCCTTGTCCGTTGAAGAGAGCAACTTTGTCGCCACGCCTGACTCGCAGTACGTCACGCGCGTGATGCGCCTCTGATCCAGTCAGCGTCAGCGCGCCAGAGTTCCACTTCTCTGGCGAAATGTAGAAGCGATGCATGAGACCTATGGGACTAATTCGAATAATTAGCGGCGATAAACGAGTTCAGCGCCAAAACCTCGCTCAGCGATTTGCTTATCGGCAGTTCTACACCGCGTTGTTGAAACGCAGCAATTACGCTCTCTGTAGGAATGTTTCCAACCAACGTATCCTGCGCGAATGGGCATCCACCGAGCCCGCCGATGGCCGAATCGAAGCGATGGCAGCCGGCATCATAAGCGGCCAGCACTTTTGCTGCCGCTCCCCCAGGTGCGCTATGAAGATGCACGCCAATGTCGTAGTCGGGATATTGATCCGTGATTGGTGCGACCAAGTGAGAAATCACATCAGGATCGGCCACGCCGACCGTGTCAGCGAGCGAAATGGATCGAATACCAATGCCGACAAGTTTCTTCATTGCTCGGCACACTTCATCCTCGTTCCACGGATCGCCGTACGGATTTCCGAACGCCATGGAAATGTAAACGACGATGCCGAGTCCTGCCTTGTCAGCCGTCGCCTTAACCGATTGCAACACTTTGTAGCTGTCTGCGAGTGTTTGGTTTTGGTTGTTGCGCAGAAACGTCTTTGAGATGGAGTAAGGAAAACCCAGGGTGGTAACTACATTCGTGCTGATGGCGCGCTCTGCGCCTTTTTCGTTTACGACGATCCCGATAATTTCGACATCGTCCGGCACCTCGATTTGCTCAAGCACTCTTTCACTGTCGGCCATTTGTGGAACGGCTTTTGGAGAGACAAAGCTTACAGCATCGATGTGCCTGAAGCCTGTCTGTATCAGGCTCCGCAAGTAACGCGTTTTCAGTTCCGTCGGGATTTGTCGCTTAAGACCCTGCCAGGCGTCACGCGGACATTCGATCAGTTTGACAGCGTTGCGAGACACGGAAACAGCGTCGCTTACTTGAAAAATTCCTTTGCGCGCTCGAAGAAATTTTTGCGCATCGGAGTGTTTTCCTCGCCGCACAGTGCCGCGAACTCCTCCAGCTTCCGGCGTTGCTCGGCATTCAATCGCGATGGCACTTCGACAATAAGACGGGCGAACAAATCGCCGTGACCGCGACCGTTGACATTCACGATTCCTTTGTCGCGCAGTTTGAACATTTGCCCGCTTTGCGTGCCGGCGGGCACTTTGAGATACGCTTTGCCCTCCAGCGTCGGCACATCAATCTCGCCGCCCAAAGCCGCAATGGAAAATGGGATTGGCACCTCGCAATACAAATCATCGGCTTCGCGCTGAAAGATTTTGTGTTCCTTGATATGAATCACGACGTAAAGGTCGCCTGGGGGGCCCCCGCTGATGCCCGCCTCGCCGTTACCTAACGAGCGCAGCCTGGTCCCTTCCCGGATTCCAGCGGGAATCTTCAACTTAACCCGGCTCAATTTTTCGACACGCCCCTCGCCGCGGCATTTCGCGCATGGCTTTTCAATTATCTCCCCGGCGCCATGACAGCGAGGACATGTCTGCGAAATCTGAAAGAATCCACGTGAACTCACCACCTGGCCACGGCCGCCGCAAATGGTACAGCTGATCCTGCGGGAACCCGGTTCCGCGCCGCTGCCCTTGCATTCATCGCAGATGTCCGGCTTCTCGATCTCAATCTGCTTGTCCGCACCAAAAGCTGCTTCTTCCAGTTGGATTTCCATGTCATAGCGCAAATCTGTTCCGCGCCGCCGGTCTTCTGTGCGTGGGCCACTACCCCCGAAGAACGCCTCGAAAATTCCACCGCCAAATCCACCGCCGCCGAATACTTCACGGAAAATCTCGAACGGATCATGGAAAACCCCGTGGCCAAAACCGACGCCACCCGGGGCAAACGCTGCGTGGCCGAACCGATCGTAGGCAGCGCGTTTGTTCGGGTCCATCAGGACGTCATACGCTTCGCCCAGTTCTTTGAATTTTTCCTCAGCGTGCGGGTCGTCCGGATTCTTATCTGGATGAAACTTCACCGCGAGTTTGCGATAGGCGCGTTTCACCTCCTCTTCGGTGGCGCTTCGTTCAACGCCAAGCACCTCGTAGTAATCGCGTTTTTCGGTGGTCGCCATATGGCTACAAGTCTATATGATTAATGAAATCGATGGGACTCAGAGGCAAGAAGCCTCGGTTATTTTCCCGGTCCGCTGGAAACGATCACCTTTGCAGGCCGCAGCAATCGGTCTTTAAATCGATAACCGCGCCGGGTCTGGCGCAGCACGATTCCTTCGGCAACTTGATTGCTCGGTTCATGTGCGATTGCTTCATGCACGTTTGGATCAAACTTTTTGCCCTCGGCCTCGATCGGTTGCAGCCCATTTTCCGCCAGCAAATCATTAAGTTGTTTTTGGACGAGTACCATCCCTGAATAAATGGGAGACTGTTCGCTTTTCTCCTTCGCGGCTGTGAGACCGAGCTCAAAATTATCGATAATTGATACCAACCGCTCTAGGAACAAGCTATTGGCGTACTTGATGGCCTCTTCCTTTTCGCGCGCTGAGCGTTTCTTATAATTTTCGAAATCAGCCTGACTGCGCAATGCGAGATCGCGGAAACGGTCGAGATCGGCTTGCAGGCCAGCCATCGGATCTTCGGCATCAGTTTGATCGGCGCCAGCCGCAGTGGCGGAAGCGGCTAATGAAGGCGACGTCTTCAACGGTGCCCGTTCTTTCGTTCCTTTGTTTTGTTCGGAAACAGGATTTTTTTTCATGTTTTGCGGATGGCAATCAACGTTGTGTCGTCATTTTGAGGTGCCGAGCCGGTAAAGTCGCGCACGTCCCGGATGATTTTCTTTACAATCGCCTGTGCGCCATCGTTCGCGCTGGCACGGACCGATTCCATCATGCGATCAAGGCCGAACTCGTCTCCCTCGGTATTTAGCGCTTCGGTCACACCGTCAGTATAGAGGACGAGGCAATCATCGCGCTCGAGCGGGACGGCGAAGTCAACTGTGAGCCTGTCAAACACGTTCCCGCTGTCAATTCCCACGACCATTCCCGGCGACTTTACTGGCGTAACAGTTTGCGATTTCCCTTGGTAAAGCAGCGGCGCATCGTGGCCGGCGCGCGCGAGAGTGAGGCCATTGCGTTGGTGATTCAGAATCAGATAGGCCATGCTGATGAACATGTCTTCCTTAATATCGGGATAAAGCTGACGGTTCACCTTTCGCAAGACATCCGCTGGAGACGGGTTCCCCGACGCCTCAGCGCGCAAGACACTGCGGCAAATCGCCATAATTAGCGATGCCGGAACGCCTTTGCCAGAAACGTCTGCGATTGCCACGCCCAGTCGTTCTTCATCGACGCGGATGTAATCGAAGTAATCGCCGCTCACCTGGCGGGCCGGCACATTGATACCGCTGATCTGAAATCCATTGATCACCGGCGCTTCTGATGGCAGCAAAATACGCTGAATGTCCCGCGCGATCTCAAGATCGTGATCCAGCCGTTTCTTTTCGTTCGCCATCGAATAAATGATGGCGTTGTAGAGCGCGAAAGCAGATTGCTCAGAGAGAGATTTAAAAACGACGAAATCACCCTGTGAAAACGCCGTACCCGCGGGACCATTGGCCAGCGCCAGCACACCCAGATCTTGATTTCCATACCCGAGTGCCGCAGCCATGACCGATATGCTGCCAAAGGCGCTGCCACGCAATTTCTCCAGCTCCGGCGTTTCCGAGAACTCATTTAAGTAAACAGATTGCCCCGTTTGCCAGACGCGCCCAATCAGTCCCTCTCCCGAGATCAGCGTGTGAAGCTGTAAATAGCTCTCAAGCGAGAGGGGATTGGCGGCTGCTTGTTGCAAAATGTGCGGAGGAATATCGACCAGCGGCGGACAACCCTTGGAGATAAAAGCCGGCATAAGTTTCGCGCCGGTGCGGTCCGTCACATAAAGTGCGCCGCCGTGCGCGTCGAGAATGCGCGTAGCTCCCTCCACAATGAGCCGATGCAGTTCCTGGGGTCGAATGGTCTCCCGAAAAGCTTCACCGAGACCGTGCAGAAAATCGAAAACGAGCGTTTCCTCGACTTGGATCTCCTCGTGAGAACGCTCCAGCATCCGAATCCGCCGCGTCTGGAGGTAGACGGTAAGAATCCATCCTACAATAGACGCGACAAGGAGTCCGAGGAGAAGAGTCGGCCACATCGTGCAAGGGCCAGCCTACTTCAAAGGCGTCTCGTGATGAAGGTCTTGTCTTAGGAAATCGAGAACGTCCTTGAACCGAAACAGGTTTTCCGGTGCTGCCTCGCACAGCGCCTCGTGCGCGTCCAGCATGGTTTCGGCCTGCTCCTTTTTTTGGGCCTCTGGCGACCGGCCTCCGGGAACTTGCTCGAGCGCTTCATATTCAGGCGCTCGCGCTCCATTGTCGTGAATATCAAATATCTGATCCAGGCCCAGGCCGGAAAGAAGCTCTTGGCTGCGATTTTTACAATGAACAATGTGCAGATGGCCCTGGCCAATCTCCTTCAATCGCAAGGCCACGCTGGCCATCGTTCCCATGAAGGTGGAATCCATCATTACGCAGTCCGCCAAATCCACCACAAACTCCCGGTAGCCGCGGTCCAACATCTCGCGCGCGAACTCTTTCAGGTTGCCGCTATTGAGAAAACTACCTTTCCCCTCCACTCTGACCCATACGGTCGCGCCTCTTACACCTACTTGAATAGATGAATCCACAGTTACTCCTCAAAGGATACCAGTCCGTGAGGCATGCTGTCAAACCTCACAGGACTTCAACCAGCTCCCGAAATTTGATTCGAAAAGCAGGACATCAAAGGCCGCGCGCTGCGGATGACGGCGCTCACGGAGCGACGCCCTAACCAGTGCGGAGTGGAGCTCTAGAACGAGCAAAGAA
>QHMS01000133.1 GCA_003217895.1 Verrucomicrobiota bacterium | reverse complement strand
GTTCCCCATCCGGTAAAAATTTGCTGCGGTTGGCCGACAGCGATGCCGACAAAGTAATTGACGTAATGAAACACCGCTGGCGCGACCAGAATGAGACTATCGAACCGATCGAGGATGCCGCCGTGCCCGGGAATGAGTTTGGCGGTGTCCTTGAGGCCGAGATCACGCTTGATGGAGGACAGCATCAGATCACCGAATTGCCCCACAATGCTTACGATCACACCGAGACCCACCAAGCGGACGGGCGTGTCGAGCGCTGTGCCGAACCAGACAAAATGCGCGCCGAGCGCAAACAGTGGCGTGGTCAGCACAATTGCGCCGAGCGCGCCGCCGACTGTTTTGTTTGGACTGGTGTTCGGAACAAATTTTCTACGACCAAATAAATGGCCACAGATGTAAGCGAAGATGTCATTGAGCTCCACGGCGAAGATGTTCAGCAACAGGATTGGCCGATAATTCCAGTCGTTCGCCATGTAGCCAAGATTGCCGAGCGCGCTTCCGAAGAGAGCGAACCCAAGCACACCCAGGCCAACGCGTTGGATATAGCCTTTCGGTTGATCGGGGATCAAGCCGCCGGTGGCAATCACCGCCACGATCAATGGGAACAACGCAACAAAGAGGCGGTACCAATTATCCAGCGCGGCAAACGTGATGAGGAGAATCCCGATCGCCACGATGAGACTGATGGTTCGTTCTCGAAACAGTCCGGTAATGCGGGCGTACTCGCGATAACAAAGAAAACTTAGGGTGCCCACGGCCAGAATCGTCCAAAAAGCGCCCGCGAGAACGGGAATGAGTATGAACGCAGCGAGCCAAATCCATGACCGATAACGATCCCACAATTCCTTTCGCTTATCGGGGGCGCTATTAGCTGTCCGGGTCACGATGAAAATCAGCAGCGGCGCTAACAGGAACAGAATGAGAGCCGTGAGCGTCAGAACAATGGTCACGGGATCGTCAAAGGCGTGACGAAATCCGAAAAGTCGTTCGCGTGTAATCGGGTTCATTTCAGCGCTCGTCCGATTCGGCTAACTCGGCGAAAAACTGTGATTACGCAGCCCAGGATGATGACCGCAAGCCCGAGGGTCATCAGGCCGATTTGCGAATCGTTAAATGAAATGATCTGCCAGGAACGTGGTGTGACTGCGGAGTACAAACAGATCAGCGTGACGACCAACATCCGATGTTGCTTGGCCATCGGTCCGCAGAATTCGTTAGGCGCTCCCGCGATCTTGCCCGCTGCGCGAACGTAGGCGGTGAAGATCGCCAGAATTGTGGCGATATAACCGAGCGCGATGTTTCCGCCCCAGGCGAACCCTGCGCCGATGAAGACTGCTGCGTCAGAAATCCGATCCGGGACTTCGTTGTAAAGTTCTCCTAGGTTTGAAGAGCGACCGGACGCGAGCGCGACCATTCCATCGAGCATGTTCGCGGTCAGCCGCAATTGCGCACCAAGCGCCGCGATGATCCACAGGATCCGGTAGTCCGCAACCGAAGTCGCGCCCAGGGCGATTCCTGCGCCAATGCAGGCGCACATGCCCGCGATCGAAATTGCATTCGGCGAAACGTGTCGTGCAACGAACCAAGCCGTCGCCGCTTGAGCCCATTTACGATTTCGGGTGGCAATTGGACGACGATCCATCGTTCACGCCATTAGCACGCCAAACAAACTCACCGGCAGTTTATTCATCGGACACTCGCCTCTGAGGACCGTTGGGGGAAATTCTTGAGGAAATTCATCATTCACGCTCCTCGGCGTGAACGCGATGTAGCATGCGGTGCACAAACGGCGCGAGCAGCACCGATACGATGCCGATAAAAGCCAATCCCGAAAACAGGGCGTAACACGACGCGAAAATTTTTGCCGCGTCGCTCTTCAATGGATCGACTGGCCCCATTCCTCCGAGAATCATCGATGCATTCAGGAGCGAATCGATCCAGCTCAAGCGCGCAAGCCAATGATAGCCCAGCACACCGATCCCAAGTCCAAACACCAAAACTCCAAGCGCAACCAGCCCGTGTCGCCCAACCCGTTTGCGAAATTCAGCCCGGCTGAGAAGATGCTGCCTTCGGTGCTCGTACATGCGCGCGGACTGCTTGTCTCATAAACAGCACTGTCATGTCGAGCGAAGTCGAGACATCCCGGAAAAATTACCTCCGGGTTCCGCTACGGAATTTCGCGACTCCGCTCGGAATGACAATATGCGTTGATTTTCCGCGCGAGATAAGCTGAGAAATACCCGGCATAACGCTTTTGCAATTCCAGAAGCTGCCAGTCTTTGCCGGTGAGAATTTTTCGGCAATTCGGCGCGCCGCATTTGCATTCGAGAGAGTAATCGTCGTCATCGGTCATCGCCCAATCGTGAGTGAGCTCTTCACCCGCGCAGATGTCGCGCATGGCCACGAACGTGATGTCGCCGCGCATCCCCAGATTCGCGTTGCACGAGTGATTCGAATACAACATCGACAACTCGCGTTCTTCATCAGTGACGGGCGCGATGAACAAATCGTCATCGATCTGAATTTCCACCGGGCCAAGTCGTGGCGTGATTGTTTCGCGCAAAGTCTTTCGATCAATAATGTGGCCGCCTTTCACCGCAACGATTTCGTCTTTTGCAATGTTAGCCGCTGCGAATAAACCGCGCCCGTGGATCTTGCTCTCGAGCACTTCCGTTTTGGATGAGCGATAGGAAAGTCTCATCGTGATTTAGCGACAGATTAGTTGTAGGCGGTCGCCGCGGCGAACACCTTCATTTTGTTTCGGCGATTGACACAACTGCCGCTGCAACGTTGCGTTCATGCTCTCCACTCTCATGAAATCACGCCCGGCCGCGGTCATTTTCATTCTTGTGACGGTGACCCTCGACGTTCTGGCCATGGGCTTGATCATCCCGGTTTTGCCCAAGCTAATTCTCGATTTCCTCGGGGGCGAGATGACCGATGCAGCGAAATGGAGCGCTCGGTTCGCGGTGGTCTTCGCGCTGATGCAGTTCTTCTTTTCGCCCTTGCTCGGAGTTTTGTCGGATCGATTCGGAAGACGCCCAATCATCCTGCTCTCAAATCTCGGTCTCGGACTGGATTACATCGTGATGGCCATGGCGCCCACGTTAAACTGGCTTTTCCTTGGCCGAATTATTTCAGGAATCACGACTTCAAGTATTCCGACCGCGATGGCGTACATCGCCGATGTCACGCCGAAAGAAAAGCGAGCGGGAGCGTTCGGCCTGATCGGTGTGGCATTCGGCATCGGATTCACGTTCGGACCTGCAATTGGCGGATTGGCGGGCGATATCAATCCGCGTCTGGCGTTTTGGATCGCAGCCGTTCTTAGCCTGGCGAACTGGCTGTGGGGTTACTTCTTCGTGCCGGAATCGCTCTCGCGCGAACAGCGAAAAGCCTTTCAACTGCGCCGCGCGAATCCAGTCGGCTCGCTGACACTACTGCGTTCTCATCATGAACTTTGGCGACTGACCACGATCCAGTTTCTTGCCTACCTTTCCCACAACGTTTTTAGCGTTTGGGCGCTGTACGCGATCTATCGCTACAGTTGGAGTCAGGGAATGATCGGAATATCGCTGATGGTTGTTGGCATCGTGACTGCCATTATTTCAGGAGGCTTGACTGGTCGAATGGTGAAACGGTTTGGGGAGAAACGGACGCTTTACATCGGCCAGTTTTTTGGTGCGAGTGGAATGGTCATTGCAGGCCTGGCTAAAACGGGGGCTTGGTTGCTGGCTTCAGTTCCAATTATTTCGCTTTGGAACATTTCCATGCCGGCGGCCCAAAGCATGATGACTCACCGCGTCAGCCAGCGAGAACAAGGCGAGTTGCAGGGCGCTTTGCAAAGTATGCGCTCAATCACGTTCATCATCGGACCATGGTTGTTTCTCCGAATCTTTGGGTGGTTTATCGATGCAAACTCGGCTGGTCCGATTCCCGACGTCGTCCCACCAGAAGGTACACCGTCCGCAGCGATCGCGCCGATCCTTGATTCCGAAGAAAATGTTTGAGCAGCCGGTTACCGAGGGCTATTTGGAGTGTTGTGACACATCACCGCTTTCAAAGCGCGGACGTGTCCGCGTAATCCAAAGCTTGACACCGAATATGAATGCACGCGCACGCTACATGGTGGTTGCGATTACGATCTGTTCCTGGTTCGCGATCTCGAACCACTGCGCGTTCGCCGCGCTCGCAACGAAAACCGATTCCGCGCAAACTGAGTGCCCGTTTCATTCCAAACCGGCGAAGCAAAAGCAGGAGCCCTCGCAGTTACAATGCTGCAAAATTCTACGCGCAGTTGTTTTCGCCCAAACAAAAAGTTGGGGCCGGGATGATTCCAAATTTTCGGATGTCGGTTTTCGAATCGAAGAGTTCGCGGACGTTCCTCTCTGGTACGACGTGCATGCATCGTTGTGTCTCGATACAGGCCCGCCTGGCGTGCGCTCTTTCGCTGAACTGATCCTGCAGCGGAGCCTTCTCGCTCACGCTCCGCCCGTTCGCGCGTAGAACGCGAACATCTGCGTTCTGTTTGTAGGGCAACCGCTCCGGTTGCCGTTCTGTCCATCTGGCAGGGCGAGGCGCCTGCCCTACAACCAGAAAATGCGAAAAGAAATTGCAGCCATAACCCTGAGCGCGGTTGCGTTGGTCACACTCGCAGCACGCGCGCAGGTAGGAGCGATTGATCCCAATCGCCCGCACATCGAGCACGAGCACGAGCATGAGCAAGAGCAAGAGCAAGAGAAGAAACAAGAATACACGTGCCCGATGCATCCGGAAGTTGTGATGGATCATCCCGGCAACTGTCCAAAATGCGGAATGAAACTCGTGCCGCTGAAACGAGAAGAACGTCGGATGTCCAACGCCGAACGCCCAACGTCGAACTCAGAACACATGATGCAAGGAGATCACATGGCGATGCCGCATCATGACCATCGCGGCCACGAGATGCAGATGGAAATGCATTCGTCCGTAAACCTCGCCGATCCAATGAATCGCGAAGGCTCAGGTACAAGCTGGCTGCCCGATTCGAGCCCGATGTATGGCCGCATGTTCATGTTCGACGACAACATGCTGATGTTGCACGGCGCAATTTTTCCGCGTTACACCAACGTGAGCACCCGTCGCGGCGACGACCGGATCGATGCGCCGAACTGGATCATGGGAATGTTTTCGCATCCGCTGGGAGAGAGTGCCCAGTTCGGCGCGCGTTTAATGATGAGCCTCGATCCGCTTACCGAAACCGGTCGCGGTTATCCGCTTCTGTTTCAAAGCGGCGAATCGTGGCACGATCAGCCGTTGCACGATCGGCAGCACCCGCACGATCTATTCGATGAACTTTCAGTGAGCTTATCGCAGAAATTCGAGCACAATCTAAGCGCGTTTTTTTATTTCGGTTACCCGGGCGAACCCGCGCTCGGTCCGCCCACATTCATGCATCGACCGTCGGCGATGGATGATCCCGACGCGCCGCTCGGGCATCACTGGCAGGATTCGACGCACGTTACTTTTGGCGTTGCCACGTTGGGTGCGCAATGGTCCCGCTTCGGCGGGATGAAAATTGAAGGCAGCATCTTCACCGGTCGCGAACCGGACGAAGACCGTTATGATTTCGATCGGCCGCGTTTCGATTCATTCAGCGGCCGGATTTCCTGGAACCCAACGCAAAATCTGGCGCTGCAAGTTTCATATGGTTACATCAAAAGTCCCGAAGCCCTCGAGCCCGACCTGAAACGGCATCGCACTACTTCGTCCGTTATCTACAACCTCCCGCTCGGGCACGATAGCAACTGGTCGAACACATTCGTCTGGGGCCAGAACCACGATACCGGCGAAGGCAAGACACAATCGTTCCTGATCGAGTCGGATTACCAGCGCGGACGCGACACCGTTTACTTTCGCTGGGAGCGCGTGGAGAAATCCGGACACGAGCTCGTTCTCGATCCCCCAGATGAATCGCGCATTTTTCCGGTGAGCGGTTACACGATCGGATACGTGCGAGATTTATCGCACGGCAACGGCATTGACATCGGGCTCGGCACGCAATTCACCATAAACGATCGTCCCAGCCGCCTCGATCGCTACTACGGCGACGATCTCGGGTATGCGTTCGAATTCTTTCTGCGCATCCGTCCATCCCTGCACAGTCACGGCGCACACGACCACGCGGAGCACGTCGCCGGAATGCAAAAATGAGGCGGAGAAGCGGGATTGCCGATCTGAGGCGCCCTGTGCCGAAAGCTGATGGGTTTGGCGCGGATGGAACGCGCCAAACCCCGTAGTCGATCAGACGTCCGATGTCGTCGTAACAGCCGAGCAGTTTTTACTACGGCACGGTACCGCCGTTCCTACGCTCACTCCGATGCCGGCAGGATTGGGGGAGGTCTCGAGAGTCCAAACCTGCTGTGCACCCGGCCCGACGTATATATTGAAAGTTGGGGCGCCGGTGATTGACAGGGTGCCTGTGCAGTCCGCTGCGACTGTATAGGTTCCTACCCCTCCGGTGGCATCGATAATGATCGTGCCCCCGATATTCACAGTGCCGAATGGATTGAACGTCGTACCATCTCCGTTGAACCGGAGGCCTTGCATAACTGCTTTCGGTACGAAGTTCCCACCGAAGTTCTCGTACCCGTCGAAGGTCCACACATACAGGCCGTGCAGCGTCTGCACGCTGCAAGGCTGCGGGAACCGCGCCGTCGCCCGCGCAGTACTGGACGTGCCCAGGGCCATCGCAGCGACCAGGCAGCCAAACGCACAGGTGAAGGCCAGGGAGCTCATTATCGTTTTAGTTAACTTTGTCTTCATAGTTATTGTTTCTTTCTGTTTAAGTTCTTTCATTGTTTTAGCCTTCCTTGGCTTTCCACAGTGGGAGGTCACATCTGGCCGTTCACTCCTTCGTTCGGAAAATTTTGTCCGGCGTTGCAAAAACGAAGATTCTTTCGGGCGAGCCGCCGAAACCAACGTGCGAGGATAATGGCAACAGCGCAGCGATCCGCAAGAGCATCGTCTTGCCGAGGTAGCGCTTCCCCTATCAACGGGATCAAGCGCTACGCTCGGCGACGGTTTGGCAGAGTATGCCAACGCTCACCGCCCTCTTACGACGATGGTGCCGCTGATCGTACCACTGGTCTCGCCGGTATCAAGGTTCGAGCATTGGTCCGTGGTGAAGGTGCCTCTAGCACCAGCGTACCGGCCCGTTCCGCCGATAATGGTCCAGGGATCCACATGGCGAAGATCGCCGTTGGCGCATAAACCACTGTTAATTCCCAAAAACCACGCCAAAATGCTGTCACCGTTGGCGGCGTCTCCCACTATCAAACGACTTCCCCCGGCGTTCCCAGGTGGTGTATCCTCGAAAGCGAAGTCCACTGGGATCGAATAAAACAGTGTGAATGGACCAAGCGCCGTGTCGGTTGACGTGACGCTCCCATTGACATAAATCCCTTCCGCTGGATCGGGAAAAGGCGCGCCACTTTCGGTCCCTACGATAGTACCATTAATTCGTATGACTCCCGCTTCCACCGCGGAGCTGATGAGCGCCACGGTCAGGAAGATTGCTGTCATTAGCCTGATCCTTTTGATGTTATTCATAATTTTGATTTTCTTTCTGATTTTGGCCTTCCGTGGTTTTGCGTCATTGCGAAATCATTTCTGGCCGTTCACTGAAGTACAGAACGGAAACCGGCGCGAGGTTACGTCCAAGTGTGGGAACTTTTTCAAATCGAAGGAAACAAAAGGCAGGGAAGACTCTATTTGGTTCCCTGGGAGTGAAAGCAGTCTTCGTTCTCTTCGCCTGCTAGCGAAAGCCTTCGGAGTTGCCTTCTGTTATAAGGATTGCTTCGGCGAGCCCCACCTTCGGCTGCGCTCAGCAATGGCGCGTCGACTGGATGACTGTAGAGGCAGCCGTGTCGGCTGCTTTAGGGAAATTGCGGGCGGCACGCCTGCCACTACAGCGCTGCTTTGGCACGAGGAGGCGACGTACACACGAAGAAAAGATTTTAAACTGAGCAGCTCATCGATTTCTTGCAGAGATGTCTTCGTAGGCCAGGCGAGCGCTTCGACGCGGCCGACGCATGACTTTGTTTTTCAGTCCGTCGCACAGCGGTAACGCGCGACCGCCGGGCGCGCCGAAACA
Organism: Verrucomicrobiota bacterium; assembly: GCA_003217895.1. GTDB lineage: Bacteria > Verrucomicrobiota > Verrucomicrobiia > Chthoniobacterales > UBA10450 > Udaeobacter. The sequence continues at coordinate 2,072 of QHMS01000133.1, read as the reverse complement.
AACAAACACAACTCGTCGCTACTGAGTGGTAAATGTCCTGTCGCTGCCGAACCTGGTGCCGGCGCTATTGCTCGCTACGATTCGGAAATGATAAACGGTGCTGGCACTTAAGCTGCTGATGTTGGCACTGACGTTCAGGTACGTGTTGCCAGTGTGACTCTGGGGGGCGGTGGTGAGTTCGTAGCTGGTCGTGGTGCCGTACTGGAAGTGAACACTCGTCGCCAACCCATGTGGATCCACTGAGCCATCGAGCGTAGCTGAAAAACTCGCGATCGACGTTGCCGGATTAGTTGTCACGACCGGCGGGCCGGTCGGACTAAGCGTGGTAAATGTCCTGTCGCTGCCGAACGTAGTGCCGGCGCTATTGGTGGCGACGATTCGGAAATGATAAACGGTGCTCGCACTTAAGCTGCTGATGTTGGCACTAACGTTCAGGTACGTGTTGCCAGTGTGACTCTGGGGGGCGGTGCTGAGTCCGTAGCTGGTCGTGGTGCCATACTGGAAGTGAATACTCGTCGCCAACCCGTGTGGATCCACTGAGCCATTGAGCGTGGCTGAAAAACTCGCGATCAACGTTGCCGGATTAGTTGTAACGACCGGCGGGCCGGTCGGACTAAGCGTGGTAAATGTCCTGTCGCTACCGAACGTAGTGCCGGCCGTGTTGCTTGCTACAATTCGGAAATGATAGGTGGTATGCGCGGCTAAGCTGTTGATGTTAGCGCTGACAGGCCGGGACGTGTCTCCGGTGTGAGTCTGGGGAGCGGTTGTGAGTCCGTAGCTCGAGGTTGTGCCATATTCAAAATGAAAAGTAGTGCTCAGCCCATCTGGGTTGAGCGACCCTTTAAGTATAGCGGAAAAACTCGCGATGAACCCTGCCGGATTGGTTGTGACGATCGGAGGCCCGTTCGGAGGAGTTGGTGTTGGGGTCGGGGTCGCACTTATCACTATTACTTGGCCTACCTCCGCCCCCTGAGTGCAATAGTACGGAAACGTACCCACGCTGTTGAACGTGTGAGTGAAAGTCGCTCCGTAGTTACGAACTCCAGAATTCCATATGCCGTCGGGCATCCCCGGGCGGCCTGACGTAGTGCTGTGCCCGTTCGAAGCCCAAGTCCACATTACCTGATCGCCAGGGTGGATCGTTACCGACGAAGGCCCGAAGACGAACGGAAAGTACCCACAGGGGTAGTGGCACAATCCGACCGTTACATTAAATGTCGCCGCGCTTGCTGGCTTGGGATAACCGATAAGAGAAACAGCCGTTGCTAAGAGTAGGACAAGACGCCAGGAATCGATTTTCACGAGCGCAAGCGTGGTGTAAATGGTATTCATTGTTGTTTTCATAGGTTTTTTCCTCTCATTTGGCCTTCCGTGATTTCTCGTCATTGAGAAGTCATTTCTGGCCGTTCACTGAGGTACAGAACGGAAACCAGCGGGAGGTTATGCGGAAAATGTTTAGAGAACCGCGCGGATTACCCGCCTTCGCCAGACAGCTACGGCGGGCAGGCAGCGGATGTCACGAATGTGGTCACAAACGATTGAACTCGATGGGTGCTTCGCCAACTCACACCGAGGACACTCCACTCCAGACGCCCGTTCGCTTCCGTTCAGGGCAGGTAGTGTGCTACCAATCATTCGCGCGAGCACAAGGGGGAACTCGCGAGTTTGCTTCGCAAGTTCCTACCTCAACGGTTCCAGCTAACATTACAAGCTACGGGCGCGGCGCCGGAGTCGGGCGCGGCCTCGGCGTGGGTGCGCATCTCCCACTGCATGGGGTCGGTGTCGGTGTAGCGGTTGGCGTTGCTGTCGCGGTAGGTGTTGCTGTTACCGTAGGTGTAGCTGTCGCTGTTGCAGTCGGTGTAGGCGTCGGCGTGTGAGTGGCTGTTGGAGTAGGCGTCGGCGTATGAGTAGCTGTTGCGGTTGCGGTAGGCGTAGGGGTTGGCGTTGGTGTGGGTGTTGCCACAGCCGCGCAGTATCTGCCGCCGGTGTTCAAAGGCCCCTGGGGGCGGAATCCACCCCAGACGATCATTTGGCTGCCGGTCCATACCGCCGTGGGATAGGCACGGCCACCG
>QHMS01000132.1 GCA_003217895.1 Verrucomicrobiota bacterium | reverse complement strand
TGAAACAACGAAGCGGCGATTCCGCCGGGGCGGGGACACACACGTGCAGCGATCAAGGGGAAATGTCAGAGCGCACAGCAATTTGAAGCCGGTTATCGATCCGGCGCTGGAAAGACCTCTGCTCAGCCTGCACCGCGCGATGGATGTCAATTCGTTTTGGAGAGCTGTTCAACAGGTGCTCTCCGCCGCAATGCCAAATCGCGTGATCGGTCTTACCCTTCAGCACAGTCCAGTTTTGCCAATGATCGCGAGATGGACTCGGCCAATGCCGAAAGGTTTTTTCGCTGCGGAGCCACTTCAGAGTTACGTCGCCAGACGATCGCGGAAAAAATTTGTTCGTTTCGGTAATCTTTTCCGTAACCGCAACCGTTTTATAAAATCGGCCTTCTACCGCCGATACATTGCGCCGCAAAAATGCGCGCACGCCGCGGGATTATTTTTCTGGAAAGGCCAACGGCTTGTTTGTGTGATCGCAATCATGCGCACCGCAGCCCAGGGCGACCTGTCGTCGGCAGAGATGAAATTACTCCGCCAGCTCTACCCACAGTTTTTGGCGGCGCTTCGCAGGCTCGAATCGCTCGAGCGCGACCGATCAGTGCTAATGGGTTTGGGAGAATTCATGGGCCGGCTGCCGTTGCCGACGATCGTCTTGCGCTGGACTTTGAAACCGGTTTACCAAAACCGGGCGGCGCGCGACTTCTGTGCAGTGTGGGAGAAAGGACCGGAACAGGCGAAGTTGACGAAAGCGACTTCGTCGGTGCCATCCGAGATTTTGGATCGATGCCGTTTGCTCAAGCAAGAGTGGATGGACGCATTACCTGACAACGCGCCTCAGACCAGCTTGGATAAGCAGCAGGTGTATCACCCCAGGTTGCCGCATTTGAGAGCAACGATTCATTTGAAACAGCTCAAGTCTGCTGGTGTCGCTCGCCCGCATTTCCTAATCAGGTTCGAGAATCTGTCTCCCGACACCGACGGGTCTGCGCGGCTGGCGAATTCTCATTTGCCGGTTTTGGCCGGGCTCACCAGGCGCCAGCAGGAAGTTGCGCAGCTTGCCTGCGAGGGACGAAGCAACAAGGAGATCGCTGGCGACGCCTGTCTAAGCTTGCCGATGGTCAAAAAGCATCTCCACGCGGTTTTTCGTAAGCTTGAAGTGCCGAGTCGCACTCGGCTCGTCGCGCTGATGCAGTGAGGCCAATTCGCTTCACAATCAAGGGAAGCAGCATAACGGCTCAACTCCGTGGCTTTTCGATCTCTTTGCGCTCGATACGCACAGCGTACCTGCTGGGTTCGAGCGGTCCGCCAAATTCACTGGCGTAAACCTGTGTGAACTCCGCGCCGAAAAGTAAAATCTGCGACGAATAATAAACCCACAGAAGCAGCGTAACCAGCGAGCTGGCCGCGCCATAAGCTGAAGCCGCGGCGCCGCTGCCAAGATATAAGCCAAGCACCCATTTGCCGATCACAAAGAAAAGCGCCGTCATGATGGCGCCCATCCAGATATCCCGCCAGCGGGTTCGTACGTCGGGAAGAATCTTAAAGATCATGCCGAAGAGTGCGACAACCACTGCGAAATCGAAGATGAGATAGACGCTGACAGCTATAGTGAAGCCACCCGACAACCTCGCTTGTATGTAATGGCTGAAGCCTTTCAGCAACGCTTCAATCGTGAGCGACACCAGTAACAGGAAACAGACTCCGGCAACCATCGCAAAAGACAGAAAGCGAGCGCGCAAAAATCTCCAAATACCGCGTTCTGGTTTGGCTTTTACGCCCCAGATGGTGTTTAACGCATCCTGCAACTGACCGAATACGCCGCTTGCGCCGAATAAGGCCAAAGCGATCCCGATGATCGTGGCAAGTGTGCTCTTCCCGGGCGCGGCAGCAGTCCGCGCGATGTCTTGGATCACTTGGATCGCACTTTTGTCGAGAAAGTAACCCACCTGCTCGGTAAGCTTGCTCCAAGCGCCCGCAGTATCGTCGCGGAAAACTACTCCAATGACCGCAAGCAGGAGCAGGATGAGCGGTGCGAGCGAGAACACGGTGTAGTACGCCAGCGCCGCGCCCAATTGCGGCGCCTTATCGCTTAGCCACTGCTCCGTTGTCAGTTTCAATAATTTCCAAGCGGTGCCGAAGATTGATTTGCGCGTTCCGCCATTGCTCATATGGACATCCCTCCATTTTGAAAATCGCTTCGGGCAAGAAGCCAAGACGGAGAATGTTTTCCGAAAAGATCTGAGTCGTTATGCGTGTGCATCGGCCCAGGCCTGGGGGTGGTTTGCAATCGCCGACCGAAAATCTAAAAACTTGTCCTGAGCGAGCGAAGCGAGTCGAATGGATCGAAAGTGTCCTTGGTTCCCGTAGTTCAACGGATGGAACCGAGGTTTCTCAGTTTCCGTAGGCGACGAGAACGCTCGCAGTGGGTACGATCAAAAGGCCGTCTCCCGCTCCCAAGCCAGTTGTCAAAGTAGCGTTGAACTCGTCGGGAGCTGGAATCGCAGCGCCAACCTGGGTGCTCCATATCTGTTGGCCGCTCGCGTTGAGGCCATAAAGTGTGCCGGAATTGCTGCCAATGTAAATGGTCTGGTTCACAACCACGGGCGCTGATGTCAGATCGCCATCTCCGGCAAAGCTCCACAACACCTGTCCGTTCTGTGAATTGACTCCACGAAGAGTCCCGCTTTGGAGAAACAAAGCGAGATTGTTAAAAAACGCCGGTGGCCGATCAGAGTCGAACCCTCTGATCAGGGCTCCGGTGCTGGCATTTAGCACAAGGCCATTTGTCGGTGTACCAAAAGAATCACGGACGTATACTTGCCCCGCATGCACGACGGTCGTCGCGCCACCGCCTCCTTCGCAACCCCCTGAGTAATTCCAGAGCTCCTGCCCAGTTGCGGTGCTAAAAGCATATGCCTGCGGGCAGGCATAAGAAACGAAAACACTTCCTTGAATAACCGCCGGTGAGCTGTGATCACCATTCTCCACCGGCATCGTCCAAAGCACTGCTCCATTCGTCTCATTGACGGCATAAACGGTTCCACCGCTTCCGGCACCACCTATAAACACAGTTCCATTCGCGGCAGTTGGAGGAGAGGTAAAAGCGTATTGACCTGGGAGACTAACACTCCAGAGCAGAGTTCCGCTGGCGGCATCAAAAGCCTTCAGCAATCCGTCAAAGTTTACAACGAAGACTTTTCCGGAATCATACGCGGCGTTAGAAAAGAAGTAAGTCCCACTAATAGCCCTCGACCACACTGTCGTTCCGGTATGTTCATTGAACGCCATGAGTGTGGTGCCGTAATTGTTCATTGTCGTAGTCGTGATGAACACCAAACCTCGTGCGATCAACGGATATGAGATGGATCGCACGCCGCTCCCGCTCAAGTCGCGGCTCCACTTCAAGGTCAACGGAGGCACCAAGGGGCTGGTAGGATCGAACCCATCATGAACCGCGTTATTCTGGAGTGTTACCGATTCGTCTGGTGGAACAGTGGTAAAGGTCCTGTCGCTGCCGTACCTGGTACCGGCGCTATTGGTGGCTACAATCCGGAAATGGTAAGTAGCGCTCGCATTTAAGCCGCTGATGTTGGCGCTGATATTCAGATATGTGTTGCCAACATGAGTTTGATTGGCAGTAGTTGATCCATAACTGGTGGTCGTCCCGTACTGGAAGTGAACGCTGGTACTTAAGCCGTGCGGATCTACCGTTCCGTTAAGTGTAGCTGAAGAAGTTGCCACGTTTGTCGCCGGGTTCGTGGTTACCACAGGTGTCCCGGTTGCGCTCAGCGTGGTAAAGGTTCGATCCGCACCATAAGTTGTGCCGGCGCTGTTCGTAGCGACGATGCGGAAATGGTACGTCGTGCTCGCAGTCAAGCCGCTGATGTTCGCACTGACGCTCTGGTACGTGTTCCCGGTCTTGGTCTGCGAGGCAGTTGTGGACCCGTAGCTGGTAGTCAGTCCGTATTGAAAATACACGGTAGTAGTCAATCCGTGCGGATAAACTGAGCCCTTCAGGGTGGCTGAAAAAGCGGCTCTATTCGTCGGAGAACTAGTTATAACGAGGGGACGGCCGATCGCGCTGGGCGTGGTAAAAGTCTTGTCGCTGCCATAAGAGGTCCCATGACTGTTAGTTCCCACGAGCCGGAAATGGTACACGGTACTAGGGCTTAACCCGGTGATGTTAGCAGTGACGTTTTGTATTGTGCTCCCGTTGTAACTCTGAGTGGTCGTGTTTGACCCGTAGCTGGTCGTAGTTCCATACTGGAAATGGACGCTTGTCGGTAGTCCGCCAGGATTGACCGTGCCGTTGAGTGTGGCTGAAGAACTTGTTACATTACTTGCGTTGGTCGTGACGATCGGGTGCGCTGGATCGTAGCCGATAATGTCGAGGTTGCGGCCCTCGGGCGATCCTGCCGCGATGTCGGAAGACTGTCCGGCACAGCCAAAGGCATTTTGCACATACGGATGAACCTGTGGGCAGCTCGCGCTCAGCCAATCTCCGAAATCGCCCTGTGGATTCTGATTGAAAGTGACGATGTTGTGGACGCCGCCATCGATCGAGAAATGACGCGTGCCGCTTGAAGTAATATTTCTGACGCCAGGAGACGACCAGCTGAACAAGTCCTGCGGTAGAAGATCGTTGACATTGTGGCCGAGGTACGAACCGAGGCCGATGATCTCATCCATTTCGTGCTCAATACCACGCTGTGCGTCGACGTTACCGGCGTTGGTGGGCCGGTTAAACTGAAATGGCGCCGAAGAATTAAGTGTAACGATGCCGTCATATGGTCCGCCCTGTGCAATGTGGCCGTCTGCGAACATCGCCGTCGGAGTGTTCAATAATAGCGCCCGCCCGTTCGGGCTCTTCGTTATGATGTTAGTAGACAACGCAGCGCCTGGCAGGCTCGCGTTCGCGAGATCGTCATTGCTGCTTTTAGCATCCGCTCGCAAGGCGTTGATGAACGTGTTCCACGGAACATGGTAAGCCACCCCCAAACTGTACGCGAGAGCGCCAGGTGGAAAAGGAGTGCCGTCCGGCAGAGTCGTCGAGTAGCGAAACCGAATCTTAATGGTGATTGGATCGCTGAATAGCGACTCATAAATTGAGATCGCGCGATTAATCATTGCCTCGATCGCTGCCGCGTTTTGATTCCCGGTGATGGAGTTGTCGAACGTCGGGTGAATGATCAGTCCGGTGATAGTTACTGTCTTAACCGACATTGCCTCCGACATTCCGATGATGGCACCGACCGCGTCATAGGCGCGCACCTGATAGTAATATGTCGTGCCTTGGCTCAGCCCGGTAACCGGGTGTCCGGTCACGTTGCCCACGTCAAGATCACGATAACCGTTCACGTAGCTGTCAAACGAGGCTCTCGTTGAAACGTCCAGCCGATAGCCGATCGCGCCGTTTACCTTAGGCCAACTCGCTATGAAGCTGCTGCGTGTCGGCGCCGTTTCAAGTTCAGCTTCTGCTGGAATTTCGGTGGCGCTTGGAGACCTGGGCGCCCACTCGGCCTCCAACGGCGTTTCATGCGTTATGGTACGGACTGCGAATGGAGACGATGCAATGCGGATGCCATTTTGGTTTGGCAAACTCAGGTCGCCTCCGAGCGCCGCCAGTTTCCACACGAAGCCACCAACGAGAATAATCGAACCCGTTATGAAAAAGTTGTGTCGCGTCATTGTCTTGCCAGAAAGGCCGCCAGTTTACCGGCAATTCTTACTATGTAAATGCGAAAATATGTCAGGAATCATCGGCACTGCGAACCTGTTTGTCACGCGCGCCCGCGCCCGCTGAATTGTTGATGAAGCACTGGCTGGACTTCCTCCTTCGTCCTTCTAACTTCTGACTTCAGAAGAAGTGTTCCCGTAGTTCAACGGATAGAACGGAGG
>QHMS01000131.1 GCA_003217895.1 Verrucomicrobiota bacterium | reverse complement strand
AGCCTGGCTGACTCACGAGTACGGTCTTCCCGATCCCGACGAGAGACGTCCGCCCGATGCCGGTTATAACCCACCGTTCGGCGCGACCGTGTTCTTCCACGTTCCTCAGGACTACGATGGCAAGGCTCCGGCAACTCTTTCATTCGCCGACGCGCAGGGAAAAGCGATTCGCAGCTTCCCTCTGCATCTGGCAACGGAAACGGAGAAAAAGGAGAAGGAAGAGGCGAGCGCAGGACAGGTCGGCGCGCATCTGGAAGAGGCTGGTCCTCCCGTGGACCACAGCGAAGAGCCGGCAGAGCAGCAGATTCGAGAAAAGGAAGCGAAGCTTGGTGCAGTCGAGCCAGGAATGAATGTCCTCCAGTGGGATCTGCGTTATCCATCTGCGACGGAGGTCGCCGGCTACCGCACTCCCATCGCGGCAGGCGGACTGGAGGATTCCGTGGAGGGCCCAGTCGTTGTGCCAGGGACGTATTCAGTTGTGCTTGATTATGGTGGACAAAAAACGCAACAAAATCTTGAGGTGGCTCTCGATCCGCGACTTCACGCTACACAGGAGGATTTGGAAGCGCGTCTGGCGTTAGATTTACAGATTCATGCAGACCTTGACGCATTGAACAAAGGCATCAACCAAGCTCTCGCCGCGCGGGACAAGCTACAGCAGGCCGTCTCCAACCACGGCGTGACCGACGCGCAGGGCACAGGCGCACTCGCGGCTCTGAACCGCGATATTGACAGTACTGTGCCGATGGCCATTAAATCAAGCGAAGGCGACCTTCTCTATGGGACCAGGCTGCGGGACCATCTCGCGTATCTGGCAGCGGAAATTGACTTGTCTTACGACCGGCCAACCGCAGCGCAAGAAGCTGTGTTCCACGAACTCGATCAGCAGGCCAAGGACAGCAAGCAAAAGCTTGAGACCGATATCGCCCAAGCTGAAGGAGCGGCCGGCGCCGGAGCAGGACGCTAGCACGAGATGCGCAGATTGAGGGGAGTGAAGCCGTTCATCTTTGCGCTGATTCTTATCCCGTTAATAAGCGCTGCGGAGGAGGAGGAGAACACTGCGCCGGGATTCGATGAGAAAGCGGCGGAACGATTTGCAAAACTCGCGCTGGCGTGTGTCGAGAAAGAATATCCCAACAAAATCAGCCACGTGCTGAACAGCGACGAAGACGTCGCGCCTCCACGAAAGCTCACGCCAGCATTTTACGGTTGCTACGATTGGCATTCATCGGTTCACGGACACTGGCTGCTGGTGAGACTGCTGCGAACGTTTCCAAACGCATCGTTTGCCGGAGCGGCGCGCGATGCGCTGCGCAAGAGTCTGACGGCGGAAAATTTGAAGCAGGAAGCCGCATATATTCGCGGCGAAGGTCGCGCCAGCTTTGAACGGCCGTACGGACTCGCGTGGCTGTTGCAGTTGTGCGCTGAACTGCGCGAATGGGACAATGATCAGGCGCGGGAAATGGGAGCCAACTTGCGTCCACTTGAAGATGCAGCGGTTGAGCGCTTAGAGAATTGGCTGCCGAAACTTTCGCATCCGGTGCGAATCGGCGAGCACGACCAAACGGCGTTCGGACTCGGACTAATGCTCGATTACGCGCGCTCAACAAAGAATGATTCTTTCGCGAGGCTGGTCGCTGGCTCAGCGAGAAAGTTCTTCTTCTCCGATAAGGATTGCCCTCTCAACTACGAACCGTCCGGTGAAGATTTCCTGTCACCGTGTTTGGCCGAAGCGGATGTGATGCGCCGTGTGCTCCCGTCTTACGAGTTCGGCAGATGGTTAAAATTTTTCCTTCCGCAAATTCCTACGATGAAGAATGTCGCGTGGTTGAAACCAGTTACCTCGCCCGATCCGAGCGATGCGAAGCTCGCGCATCTCGATGGATTAAACCTCAGCCGGGCGTGGATGCTGGAGGGAATCGCCTCAGTAGTTCTTCCGAGCGACTTGCGGCGTAATGCGCTCTCCTCGGCGGCCGACGAGCATCGCCGCGCCGGACTGGCGGCAGTCACGGGTGCGCATTATGAAGGCGGCCACTGGCTGGGCAGTTTTGCGGTTTATCTGACCACCCGGCGTGGTCTCTCAAAATAAGACTGCTTTACAAACCGGCCGTGAGCGCTCGCTCCGGTTCGGGACGAGGTTTTCCTCCCGCGGGATTCCACGCGCGTCGCTGCCAAAAATCTTGCAGGTCAGACTGGTTGCCGCGGAAAATATTTCGTTCTGCTTTTCTGATATTCGCCACGCCAATCGGGTAGGCGGAGCGCGGCAGATCGCATTTACCGTCCCCGCAGTATTGCCACAGAGCCCAGTAGTCCCATGGCGCCGTCGCGCGAGGCTGGTAGTGATAATTTGCAATCCACAACCAGCAATTCGTCAGTGTTCTTTTCTGCGCGTAACTGACTTTCGGGCTATTCAAAACCCGCCGCAGATAATATTCACTGCCGTAAATTCCGGGATACACACCAGTGCGTTCGTGAATTCGCTCGACAAACGCTACCGCCTGATCAGGACGCATTGAGCCGCCCGGGTAGTGACCGTTCTTTTCAAAATCGAGCACCAACAGGACGCCTGAGCTCGCCCGCACCACGGGGTTAGCTTGCATCCAGCAACTGGATACAACACTCAGAAAATGATCAGCCTGTCGTACAGGATCTGTCGCGTCGGCATAATGATAAGCGCCCCAGAGCAACCCAGCTCTCAGCGCGCCCATTTGCCGGTCCACGTACTTCGAGTCGCGCGCCAACTTGGGATAAGTAGCTTCGTGAATCACGCCGATGATGCCTTCGCGTTTCATGGCGTCGAAATCCGGTCGCATCATGTCGTAATGCGACATATTCACAACGTTGCTGGCGGCAAACCCACACGCTGGCACCAGAAAAAATAAAGACGCGCTCCGCAAGATCGACAATATCATTACCATCCTAAAATCGCAGCGGACATATCGATCAATCGCAACGGATTTGCAAGAGCGCTTTTCATTGGGCGCGAAGAGATCCTGTAGCCACCGGTTCGCCGCAGGACGAATCCGTCCGGTGTGCGGACCTGTGGCCGGTCGTGCAAATCGCAGGTTTTCGCGAGCGAACGGCCCACAGGGCCGTGGCTAAAGGGCCGCCACGTCCGAAGGCGCGTTCACGTTCAGGAATAATTTGGTCTCCTGCTTTTTCACGCGCATCTCTCGCAACCTTCTACTGTCGACCAGACGGCGGACAACGTTTTGCAATGCAAAATCGGTGCTCGCCAGCGCGCTTCGAAAAGCGGTATCTGCTTCTCGCGGATAAACCGCCGCCAGCGGTTCGGCGTGGTTGCCGATCTTGGGAAGGACGCCGACACCCGGCTCGATCTGATCGCAAAGATAGCGCAGATAATTCTCGCTCATGAACGGCATATCGATCGCGAGTGCAAGCAGGTGTGCGGTGTGCATATGCGCCAGCGACGCGGCAATCCCGCTAAGCGGTCCGCGTGATGGCGGATCGTCTGCGACAAACTGCACGTCGGCAGGCCGCCACGCCGGATCAGTTCTCGCCGAAACCAAAATCCCCGCAGGTTCCAGTCTCTGTAGCAGCTCAAGTTGAATTTGCCAGAGCGGTTTGCCGTGAAACAAAAGCGTCGCTTTATCTTGGCCCATCCGGCGCGACTCGCCACCAGCGAGCAAAACAGCGCTTATGTTCATGCGCGAAACGGACGGAATCCGCCTCTCCCTTTGTGAAGAGGAGAGGATTGAGACGAGGAGTCCGCGTCGATCACCGTGGTGGAGAAACCCTCACCCTGCCCTTCCTCGTCGAGGGAGAGGCGACCGAGCTCTCACGCGCGCCAGCTAAAATCGCATCGCCGCTGGAACGCAACCGGCCATCGCTAAGAATCTTTGCGCGCAAACCACCGCGACCTTTCAAAAATTCTTCCGCGCCCGGTGCGATGGCACGATTCATCCAATAGCATGGCCGGCATTCCTCCGTCCCATGAAAACGAACGCCTTGCACGTCAAAATCCTGGCCGATCAATTCATTGAGATCGACGTCGCGCACGATGATATTGCGCCGCGCCTCGGCCGGCGACCGCTGTCCAAGCCCGAGCGTCTGGCAAAGCTGATCAAAAACAATGAGTGAAAAAAATGTGATCTGGCCTTTGTAGTCGTCCTTGAAGTCGAAATAACGATCGCCGCGAATGCCGCACCCGGCCACACATTCGACCATCGCCACTTCGATCATCGGGTAATTGTCAGGCTCTTGTCCGTGATGGCCGACAAAATTGTGCCCTCCCGAAATGTAAAGATGACAGATTTTCACCGCGCCCAATGATAGCATTGAGGCGGCTCATTTCACATGAAGGAAAGCAGCATCGATTCGCAAAAGATCATCCGGCGAAGACGAGATAGCGCGCTGGAGTATTTGCCCGACGATCTCACTATCGAAGAGCCGCTTGAAATTTGCATAGGCCGCAAAACTCTGGCGACCACGATGCGGACGCCCGGGCATGACGATGAGCTCGCCGCTGGGTTTTTGCTTTCAGAGGCAATTGCGCACGCGCGCGAACAAATCGCGAAGATTTCGAGCGACCGTGATAACAGAGTGATTATCGATCTCAAAGGCGGCGTGAAATTGAAACTGAATTCGACGAAGCGCTTCGGGACAATTTCCAGCAGTTGCGGCCTTTGCGGAAAGACAAGCATCGACGCCATTCACCAAAATTTCCCGGCGATAACTTCGAAAGAAATCCGCGTCGATATTGAAACTCTGCTGTTGCTTCCAGAAAAACTGCGAAACGCGCAGAGTGATTTCGCGCGCACCGGCGGAATTCACGCCGCTGGAATTTTCGACGCGAACGGCGAATTGAAAATTGCGCGGGAAGACATCGGGCGGCACAACGCCGTGGACAAGGCGATTGGCCGAGCGTTCCTCGACGGATCGCTTCCGTTAGACCGACATCTTCTTCTGGTCAGCGGTCGCGCGTCATTTGAGATCGTGCAGAAAGCGCTCGCCGCCGGGATTCCCATCATCGCTGCGGTTTCAGCGCCTTCCACACTCGCGGTGAGTTTTGCTCGGGAAAGCAATCAGACACTGATCGGATTTTTGCGTCCGCCATCGTTCAATATCTACGCGCATGTCGAGCGCATGATCTTGACGTAGCACGTGCATCGGGAGTGTGCGGCAATAAATCCCTGCAAGGGTCGCTTAGTGACTCACTGAACCCAGCTACGAGTGAAATAATCGCTGAGCGTAAGGGAGATCAAAATTAACAGCCACATCACGCCGGCGACGGCTGCAAGATGCAACAGGCGGCTGCTTCCCTTGATGTGCATAAAGAACAGAGCGATGACGATCGCCTTGGTAATTGCGATGGCCAGCGCGGCGATCAGATTAAACGGGCCGAGATCGATATAGGCAATCATCCAGGTCGCGGCCAGCAGCACCAGCAAGACGATGGCCGTTCGAAAATAAATTTTGGGATCAACGACCTTTTCCATTACCGGTGCCCCACCAGATACAAGAGCGGAAACAAAAAACACCACACGATATCAACGAAGTGCCAGTACAATCCGGCGATCTCAACAGTGTTGTGATTTCCATTTGAAAACGTCTTGCGCCAGGCCAGCAGCGCCAGCACCAGCAAGATGCCAATGCCCACCGTCACGTGGATCGCATGCAGCCCCGTCATGGCAAAATAAATCCAGTAAAATAACTCGGCGTTGCCGGGATCGGCGCCTTCCCATTTGAAGCCCATACGCGGGACAAGATGATCGACGTAATCTTTGTGATACTCGACCCCTTTAAGCGACATGAACATGCAGCCGAGCAATGCTGTGCCGAGTAGCAACCCCGTCAGCATACGCCTTTGGTCCAGCTTCGATGCGCGGACTGCAAACGCCATGAGCAAGCTGCTGATCAAAAGCACGGCGGTGTTCGCTCCACCGATCACGACGTCCAGCTTACGACTCGCTTCGACAAACACGTGGCCGTAAGCAAATCGGTAAACCGTATAGCTGAGAAATAGTCCCCCAAAGAAGAGCACTTCGGTCGCCAGAAAAATCCACATCCCAAGCTTTGCTGCTTCACGCTGCTGCCCGATGTCATCGAACTGCTCGTGAACCAGAGCGGATTCTTCAGATACTGGCCAAGTTAAGATCGGCATCTTCTTCAGCGGAATACGAGTACGGTTTTTCAGTAACGACCGGCGTTTTTTCTTCGAAATTATGTTTCGGCGGCGGCGATGGCGTTTGCCACTCGAGGCCGGTCGCGCGCCACGGATTAGGTCCGGCGACGCGGCCAAACTTTAGCGACCACAAAAAGTAAATCAGCGGGA
>QHMS01000130.1 GCA_003217895.1 Verrucomicrobiota bacterium | reverse complement strand
CTGTCATCCTGAGCGGCGCGAAGTGAAGTCGAAGGATCCCGGTGTATTACCTTCGGGTAGTGCAACGGGATTCCTCGACTTCGCTCGGAATGACGGCACATTTGGCCGGTCCGTTGTGTATTGGGTGTTTCCGTGCCTTTTGCGGCTTGCCTTGTAAAGGCCGGATAAGCGAAAAGCGCGGTAGATGAAATTGCTCAGCGTTCCGCGCCAACCATTCGTTGGTCTGGCACTGATGGCTGCAATAGGAATTATCGCAGCGGAAATCCTTCCGCTTCCATCTGCCGCCGTGATACCAACAGCGATAATCCTCGCGCTCTGCATTGTCGGTCTGGCGTGCCGTCCGACATTGCTCGCGACATATGCGATCGTCGGAGCTGGGTTTTTCTTGCTGCACAATTTCCATACCAGGAGCACTCAAGGTCAGCAACTCGCTGACGAACTTGGGACCAAGCCACGAGTTCTCACAGCGACTGGCAGCGTAATCAGCGAGCCAAAAGCTGCGGCCAGCGGATTCGCGACGTTCCTGCTCAAGCTTAAATCAATTGAACTAGAAGGCAGGAACCAACCCACCCACGCGGTCTGGCAGGTGCGTTGGAACGGCACGCCGGAATTTGGCGATGAACTAAAGCTCTTTGGAACCGCCGAGCCGATAGCGCCGCCGCGAAATCCTGGTGAATTCGATATGCGCTCTTACCTCGCGCGCCGCGACGTCCATCGAATGCTATTCGTTCGCTATCCGGAGGACGGCACGCTGATTCGACACGGAGGTGGCAATCCGATTCTGCGCGCGGCGCAGAAGTCGCGGACGTGGATGCAAAACGCACTTTGCCGGGGACTGGAGGATGCGCCCGAGGTGCAAAATTTTCTCAGCGGAATCGTGCTTGGCCTGAGGCACCAGACGCCGGAAGACATCGAAGAGCCGTTTCAGCAAACAGGCACACTTCATCTTTTCGCTGTGGCTGGTCTGCACGTGGGAATTGTCGCAGCGCTTTTGTGGATGCTGGCGACGGTGGCGGGGCTTTCGCGCAAGTCGGCGGCAGTGCTCATCATTCCGATGCTTCTCTTTTACGCTGCAGTAACAGGACTGCACATTTCAAGCATCAGGGCCGCAGTGATGGCCTCGATTATGATTGGCGGTTTCTTTTTCGAACGAAAAGCTTTTCTATTCAATAGCCTTGCGGCAGCGGCGTTCTTCCTCCTGTGCTGGAATACAAACGAGCTTTTTTCCACAGGCTTTCAACTCTCCTTCGCGGTTGTGGGCGCCATCGTATTGTTTGCCGATCCGATCTTCGTGTTTTTGCAGCGCTGGGTGGGAGTCGATCCGTTCCTGCCGCGAAGTTTACTGCGTGGTCCGCGTCGCTGGCTGCACCCTGGATATGAATGGCTTTGTCGCGGAGCGTCGGTATCGCTCGCCGCCTGGGCAGGCTCGCTGCCATTGGTTTTGTGGTATTTCCATTTGGTTACACCGATTTCGTTACTCGCAAACCTTGTCGTCGTTCCACTCGCATTTTTCGTTCTCGCCATTGCGCTGCTTTCGCTTATTTCCGCGCCCATACTGCCGTGGCTTGCTGTGATTTTTAATAACGCTAACTGGGCGCTGGCCACGCTGGTTATCGGGATCGTCCATCTGTTCGCACAAATTCCTGGCGGACATTTCTATATTGAACAACCGCATTGGCCCGAAAAGCTGGCTGCCAAAATCACTGTCCTGGATCTTGGGGCGGGAGCGGCCATTCACTTGCGCACAGGAAACGCTGGTTGGTTATTCGACTGCGGTAGCGAGTTGAGCTATCAACGCGTGGCCCGCGAGTATTTGCACTGGGCAGGCGCAAACCGGCTTTCGGGCCTGCTGCTCACGCATGGCGACGCGCTTCATCTCGGTGGGACGGCACAGTTGCTGGACGATTTTCCTCGAGTGCACCTGGCTGATAATCCGTCGCCGGATCGCTCAACTATCCACCGGCGACTGCAACGTCTGTTTCAACAACGCCGTATCAAAACGGACACTCTGGCGGCAGGAGAGAGTTTCCGTCTATCACACAACGTCACGGCGAATGTCCTGTTTCCTCCGCCTGGCTTTAGTTCACTGATTGCCGATGATCAGGCGTACGTTATCCACCTTTTGATCGGGTCAGCGGCATCGATCTTGTTTATGTCAGATAGTGGTATCAAGACCGAACAGAGATTGTTGGCTAGCCACTTGAATCTCCGCAGCGACATCATCGTCAAAGGACAGCATCATTCGGGACAGTCGGGCTCCGAAGCGTTCCTGGATGCTGCTCGACCGCGTTTGATCATCGCGACTTCGCGCGATTTCCCCGTTCACGAGCGAATCAGCGATACGTGGGCTGAGAATCTGCATAGGCGGGGCGTTAAACTTTTTCGTCAGGACCAGGCTGGCGCGGTGATATTGCGTTTTGGTCACGACAGCTGGGAGGCGGAAAGTTATCTCACCGGCGAAATTTTTCGCAGCACCAACCAGTAAATTGTCGCGCTTTTTTGTGCAAAAATGAGCCCGAATTTGCTCAGGGGAAGATCAGCATCAGGCTCATCGATTGCAAAGCCACGAATTGATTCGGCGGTCTCTTGGATCTTTCGAAAGTAATCGAGGTAATCGGTTGCAATGTAAATGACCCCGTTCCTTTCAAGCGCAGCACGAACGGAGTTCAGGAAATCTGGTGTTACGATTCGGCGCCGCTGATGCCGCCGCTTCGGCCATGGGTCGGGAAACAAGAGATAGAACGTTTCCACCGATTCGGCGGGCAACAAATAGTGCACCGCATAAGAACTTTCCATCTGCAAAAGCCGCACATTATTCAGACTGGCGGCTTTACGCGCGGAGCTTTGAACCCGACCGGACAATCGTTCGATCCCGAGAAAGTTTTTGTCCGGCAGGCGCTGCGCCAGCGCGCAAAGGAACGAACCGTCACCGCAGCCAAGATCGACGTGCAATGGCGCCTTGCGCCCGAAGATTTTTTCCAGATCGAGCCGATTCGCCAGCGAGTACTGCGACTGCGAGATCACCGGAGAAGCAACGTGCCTGCGGTGAGCTAAGCTATTCTCGCCCGCAGGCACGCTGAGGAGAAATTTTGACCTGGTCGTGATTCAATCTCCGCCCGCTTATGACAGGCGCGCCTGTCGATGGCAAGCAAAAAACAGTGCAAGTTATTCACAACGCGCCGATCAAGATGGTGTCTAAGATCGATAGTATGAAGCGAAGTTTTCTTTTCGTCATCGGCTGCGTTGCGCTTGCCGCTGCGACTGCTGGGCAAACCCATGCACAAAATTCCTCTCCGACTGCAACAAAAACCGCGATTTTCGCTGGCGGTTGTTTTTGGTGCATTCAGCCGGCATTCGATAAGGCAAACGGCGTGATCAAGACTGTTGTGGGTTATTCTGGCGGGACGGAACCAAATCCCACTTATCAGCTGGTCTCATCGGAAAAAACAGATTATCGCGAGTCAATCGAAATCACATACGACCCGGCGAAAATTTCCTACGAGCAGCTCCTGGACATCTATTGGCGGCAAATCGATCCCACTCAGGCCGACGGCCAGTTCACCGATATCGGCCCGAGTTATCGGGCCGCGATTTTTTATGGCAATGCGGAGGAGAAGAAAACTGCCGAGGCTTCAAAAGAGAACCTCGCGCGCTCCGGCAAATTCAAAAGACCGATCGTGACCGCAATCTTGCCACCGATGAAATTCTATCCAGCGGAGGCGCATCACCAGAAATATTATCAGCAAAACCCGGAACACTTCGAAGCCTTCGAGCATGGGTCCGGCCGCGTTTCGTTTAAAAAGAAGACTTGGAAAGAATAGGCGTCTCAACATCCAAGGCTTAAGTATCTGGGTTGGACGTTGAGCATTGGATGTTGAGCGTTCGACGTTTTTTTCTGCGTCGCCTAGACTACCTGCACGCCATCGCTTGCTGTGCGTTTCGCGTAAAGGTTGCTCAGACGCTTTGTCATCGGGCCAACGTCGCCATCGCCGATCTGGCGATTATCGATCTTTGTGACAGCGGCTAATTCGCCCATTGTCCCTGTGCAAAACATTTCGTCGGCACCGTAAACGTCGACCACGGACAAATCGGTTTCGATACAACGAATTTTCTCTGTGGCGCAAATCTCAATTATAGTCGCACGAGTAATTCCTTCCGGGCAGGCTATGCATCGGCTGGTTGCAAGGTCGCCGCTTGCTCCCGATTTATCGGAGTTGCGCACAGTGAAGATGTGCGTGGCATTCGTTTCTGCGACAAAACCGTGAGTGTCGAGCATAAGCGCGTCGTCCGCGCCCGCGTTGTTCGCTTCGATCTTCTGTTTTCGCGTAAACGGGGGTCTTGTGTTCTGCGAGCACAATCAATGTCGGACCGCTTTGATTCAGACGGGGATCCATGCCAGAGGTGATTTTCACGCCGCGTGTAAGCGTGAGGCGAATGTGCACGCCATCGCGCATTTTGTTCGCGGCGAGCGTGCGTTTGATTTCCTTGATGATTTTTTCGCGTGGCGGAATTTCAACAAACGATAGAGCGCGCGCTGAACGCTCCAGCCGGTCGAGATGTTCATCCAGTTTGAAAATCCGGCCGTTGTACAGACGCAAGCCTTCCCACACTGCGTCGCCGCCCTGCACCGCCGAATCGAACGGGCTGATCCCGGCCTTGTCGCGACAAATCAACTCTCCGTTGATGTTCACAATCAGATCGCGGTTTCGTTCGTCGAATTTCTGAAGCATTGGTTTAACTGCGTCACTTACGCGGACAAGGCGATTGTGTTGTTGTAGCGGCGTTTGTGTCAAACGCCGAACTGCCGAAACAGGCGCTCGCCGCGGCGAGCGCCTCTACAATCGCTTCTAAAATCCGCGGCAACCCGTCGTTACCGCAATCGGTATTGATAAAGCCGGTCGTAACATTCGTGGCAACGCTGGTAAATTTTGTACAAGCGCTCCGGCACCTCATCGTGCGACGGACGATATGGCCGAAAAGATGTCGTCTTTGCCACTTCGCCATACCAATACCTGGCCCAAATTCCATCCGTCTCGCGCAATCCCGGCGGCCAGGACAGCATCGACTCGCTAAATTCGACACCGACTGCCCCACAAAGCAGCCGCAGCATTCGCTCCGGATTTTCCAGCACATCTCTGGCATCGAGAATGGGCGGTAGCAATTTCGCGCGCGCCCGCACAAACTCGAAAATCTCTGCTTGCTGCACAAAGCCGAGATCTTCCACCGCCGGATTCTCGCGTTTCTTGATATAGGAGGCAATCACTTCGCGCGGATCACGAATGAGAAAACAATTCGTCACCGCCTCCAGCCATTGCCGATCCACCTCGGGTAGGAAATGATGCGTCATGTGCTTCTGGAAAAAGATCCGCTTGCCCTTGGGGATTGGGCCAGTCAGTTGCGCTACAACCTTTCCCCAATCGATTTCACCTGTCACGATCACTTCTTGCGCACCCGGATGCTCTTTGCCAGTCGCCTTCAAATAGTAGGCGTAAAACGGCTCATCTACGACGACTGTGTCGCCGCGGCTGCCCCAGGCGCGCATCATCGCCGTTGAGATGTTTCGCGGACCCGACCACATGGCGATGCGGACTGTGTCGGACAACTTCATGATCACAAGAGCTTCCGCAATTCATCCCGCGTAAGCTCGGTTTGCTTCGGAATATCATGCAGTGTGCCCCGTGCGATCTCGCGGTGCATCGGAACGATCGTCCGCCAGGGACCAGCCGAATCAACTTTCTCCATCGAGACGTGACTGCCTTTTTGACCCAGGATGAGAAATCCAGCTTTCTGGAGCGCCTTGACGAGTTCTGTGCCGGAGACGTCCGGCAGTTTGCTCATACTGCGACTTCGACCTTGGCGAGCTCGGGGTCGCCGATCGTACGCTCGACGTCATCAATACCCCAGATATCAGCGTATAGTTCGATTGCTTCCTTGAGATTCGCCTTTGCGATCTCCATCGTTTCTCCTTGGGAAGTCACCGGCAAGTCGAGACAACGAGCAATAAACCATTTACCATCAAACTGGATCGCGGCGTTGAGCTTTCGCACGGCCGCAAATTATCCGCCGCGACGTATCCCGTCAATTTCCTCTGGAAGCTCGTCGAACTACCCCGCCTTAAGTCTTGGCGAAAACGCCTAACAGCGGGCGGCGTGACGGTGTCTTTGAGCGAAAATCGCTGACAAAACCGTTCTCAGTACGGATCTCCACATGACCAGCCGCGCGCTTCGCGTCATAGACCAACACCGCGCCGACCGGCGCCTGATAGGGATCGGACACCGGGAGTTTTTTGAACCCGTAATTGTTCACGAGCTCTTGACCGGCCTGCTTCGCCAGCGGTGTTTGCGGCCGGGATTTCACCACGCCCGCAGCAACGAGCGCTTCCTTGACAAAATGCCAGCACTTCGAAAGCGAGTGCGCGTGCGCGCGTTCTTCGGCAATCGTGGCTGCCTGGCGCAGTTTTGGATCGATCTTCGAATCCGCGACAACCGGTTGCGTAATTTTTTTTGGATAATATTTGTCCACGACCTCCGCCGACTGCTTCTTCCCGGAAGCATCGGTATAAGCAAACTGTGGCTTCGGCGCCGAGAATCCGAGCGCAGATGCCGGGAAGGGACAAAACGCCGCGCATCCCAAAACGGTAAAGGTAAGAGAGAGAAGTTTTCGCATAAAGAGCGCGTCCTATCCGGCAGATCGGCCCGGCCCGCAACTGTTTTTTTTCAGAAAACGTAAAATTTTCCATTTGACATCTGCCGAACGCCCGAAAACCCTCAAAGCCGCTGTAGCCACGGCCCTGTGGGCCGTCTTACTGGCATGAAAAGCGGTGCCGAGGTGGATCGGCCGCAGGCCGGTGGCTACAGCGTCGAGACCAACTCCAGCATCCGCTGGCGCATCTTTGCGTCGGGAAGCCGCCCTACCCCCCCAGCCAAGTTATCTTCCATATGCTGCGGTTTGCTCGTTGCAGGTATCACGCAAGTGACCGCGGGATGGGCCACAATCCATTTCAGAAAGAACTGCGCCCACGATCGGCAATCGATTTCCGCAGCCCACGGCGGCAGTGGCTTCGCGGCGACCCGTCCAAACAAAGCGCCGGCGCCAAACGGGCGATTAATAATCACCGCCATGCGAAGCTCCTGGGCCAGCGGCAAGATGCGTTGAGCCGCTTGAGGCTCCATGAGCGAGTAGTTGATCTGGACAAAATCGGGTTTCTCGCGGCGCATGGTTCTTTCGACGTCGTAATGACCGCGCGCCTGTGAATGGGTGATGCCTGTGTAGCGAATGCGGCCGTCGGTTTTCCACTCACGAAGTGAAGACATCTGCGTTTCCACATCGGACAGATTGTGGACCTGCATGAGGTCAACCTTCCGCATTCGAACCATGGAACGCTGCATCATCGCGAGCCCGGCTTCTTTGCCTTTTGTCCAGACCTTGGTGGCTATAAAGAGCGAATCGAGCAAATGCAATTGTGCAGCCAGCTCGCCCACTACGCCCTCGGCGCGCCCGTACATCGGCGAAGAATCGACCACCCGTCCGCCGTGCTTGACCAGGAGCGAAAGCACTTCTCCCAGTTGCGGTCTGTTCGCTGGCGTAAGATCGACGTCAAACACGCTCCATGTTCCAAGCCCGATCACCGGCAACTTTTCGCCGGATGATGGAATAGTGCGTGTAATCATGATCGATGATTGGCTCGCGGCTCGGGCACCAATTGGCAAGAGTAATCCGGCGGTTGTTCCGCCGATCAGTTTCACAGCTTCGCGTCTTTTCATTTTCGATTAGAGATTCCTCGACTTCGCTCGGAATGACAAGAAAGGTTAGCGGGCTATATGAAAAAGACGCGCCGCCAATTTATCAAACTCTCCGCGGCCACTGGCAGCGCACTTGCCTTCGGAACGAGATCGACCACGCTGTTCGCAAAGAAATCCGTGAAACCTCTCCGCATTCTCATTCTTGGCGGCACAGGCTTCACTGGACCATACCAGGTGCGGTACGCGCTTAATCGCGGACACAAGGTCACGACGTTCAACCGCGGCAAAACGCATCCAGGCGAATTGCCGAATGAAGTCGAACAATTGATTGGCGATCGAGACGGCCAGTTGGACGCGCTGAAAAATCGACAATGGGACGTCGCGATCGACAACCCGACGACCCTTCCGGCGTGGGTGCGGGATGCGGCGCAAATTCTCAAAGGCAACGTCGAGCGCTACGTCTTCATCTCGACGATCTCCGTTTACGGCGAAGTAAAGAGCGGTCCGGACGAGGCCGCGCCCACAGAAAAATACGAAGGCGCCGATCCGTACAAGGAAACGCTCGAGGCAATGAAAGCGGGCGGTTACAAAACCTATGGTCCGCTCAAAGCGCTCTCCGAAAAAGAAGCCGAGAAATGGTTTGCCGGAAAAACGCTGATCATTCGCCCGGGGCTCATCGTCGGCCCGCGCGATGAGACCGATCGCTTCACTTACTGGCCTGTGCGGATCGATCGCGGTGGCGAAGTGCTCGCGCCAGGTTCACCCGGCGATCCGGTGCAGTTCATTGATGCCCGCGATCTCGCCGAATGGACGATCCGGATGGTCGGGGACACCGAGACGGGAATTTACAACGCGACTGGGCCAGCCAAACCCCTGGGCATCGGCGGGATGCTTGACGGAATTAAGGGCGCTCTGAAGTCGGACGCGAAGTTTACTTGGGTAGACGAGGAATTTTTGACTGAGCAGAAAGTGCAGCCCTGGTCGGATATGCCGGTGTGGACTGGGAAAGATGACGCGGTTGCGCGAACGAACATTAGTCGCGCGTTGAGTAAGGGCCTGACGTTTCGACCGCTCGACGTCACCGCACGTGATACGCTCGCGTGGTTCAAGTTACTTCCGCAAGAGCGCCAATCGCATTCGAAAGCTGGTCTAACGCCGGAGCGTGAAGCGGAAGTCTTGAATGCATGGAAGAAGAAGAAGACGTAGCCGCGTCGCTGTGCGACGCGGTCCGAGCCGGACTGGCATTTTCGCGGCCGCGGCTACAACAATGAAAAAATTCTTTGGCAAGATCGTTGACGTAAGGCCCGAAGAGATCCGGGCGCTCTGGCTCGCCTTCATTTTCTTCTTTGTCGTCCTTGCCGGCTATTATGTGATCCGGCCAGTTCGCGACAACATTGGCGCCAGTTATTCGGAAAATCTGTGGTGGATGTTTACGGTGGTACTGCTCACGATGCTCGTCGCCAACGCGCTCTTTTCCGCCATTGTCGCCCGCATGTCGCGGAGACGATTCATTCCGATCGCTTACCGCTTCTTTATCTCAAATCTCATCATTTTCTTCGTGCTAATGCAGTTCGCCCCGCCCGGAAAGCGGCCATGGATCGATATATGTTTTTTTGTCTGGGTCAGCGTCTTCAATCTTTTCGCCACCGCGGTGTTTTGGGGCTTTATGACCGACCTGTTCACGAATGAGCAGGGAAAACGTCTCTTTGGCTTTATCGCTGTCGGCGGTTCGCTCGGAGGAATCCTTGGACCAATTATCACTGCGTCGCTCGTGCACCGCGTGAGCACAGGCGTGTTGCTATTGATTTGTGCTGCGATGCTCGAGATCGCCGCGCAAAGTGTGCGTTTTTTTCCTGCAGAATTCCGAAGTGGCGATTCAAAATCACGAGATGACACCGCCGAGAAACCAATCGGCGGCAGATTTTGGGACGGCGTCACCCACATTTGCCGCTCGCCTTATCTTTTCGGGCTGTTCGTTTTTATCTTGCTCTACACGCTCACGTCGACCTGGGCCTACTTCCAGCAATCTGAACTTACCAAGATGGGCTTTGTCGATCGGGCCGCGCGGACGACGTTTTTCGCGAAGCTCGACCTTTCAGTTAACACGCTGACTTTGTTGCTGCAGATATTTGTGACTGGCCGGCTGATGAAATTCCTCGGCGTTACCGTCACTCTGCTCTTCATGCCTATGCTCAGTCTATTTGGCTTCGCCGCGATGGGGCTGATGCCGGTGCTCACAGTGCTCGCAGTGTTTCAAGTCGCGCGTCGCGCGAGCACCTTCGCGTTCATGCGGCCCGCGCGCGAAGTGCTGTTTACGGTCTTGCGTCGGGAGGACAAATGCAAAGCGAAGAGTTTCATCGACACGTTCGGTTATCGTTGCGGCGATCAATTCGGAGCGTGGTCTTACGGTGGCATGCAGGCGCTTGGTCTCAGCTTGAGCACGATTAGTTATATTGCAGTGCCGGTCGTCGGTGCTTGGTGTGTGCTCGGTGTTTGGCTGGGTCGCAAACAACGGATTTTCGCAGAAGCAAAAAGCGATCGCTCCGTCTCGGTGGACGATATCGCTGCACCCGAACCCGCGTAATTGGCAATGCCCAAAACCGATTGCGCTTGCCCTTGTCCGAGATAAGTAAAAGTGAGGCAGACAATCCTGTCTGCCAGAGAATTGCAGACAGGATTACCCGCATCACGTCAGCAAACAAAGGAGGCAAAACAATGGCAACACGAACTGGATCGGCGGTGTGGGAAGGCACACTGAAACAAGGCAAAGGAATTATGAAACTCGGCAGCGGCGCGTTTGAACTGCGAATTTGGAAAAAGCGGGACATCCTGCGAAACGAATCAGCACGACCGCGACGGTGAAGCTTGAGATGGTCGGCGGCGGTCCAAAGAGTACGACCATCGATTTGAAAACCGAGGCTGACGTCCCCGGAATCGACGAAGCGAAATTTCGCGAGCAAGCCGAGCTCACAAAAAAGACTTGTCCGGTATCAGTCGCCCTCGCCGGCGCGCAGATTAATCTCGATGCGAAATTAATCCGGTAGGCGGGTCTATTTCGCCAGCTCGTAGAGATATTCGACGAACGACATCACTGCGCCATCGAATCCCTGTATTTTCGGGTTCGCGGATTCAATGACGTAATATTCATCCGGCGCGTGCGCGCCGCTGCCATGACCGAGACCGAAATGCCCGGCAGGAAGTTTCACCGGTTCGCCCGTGAACACGTAGCCGGGGTACGAACCGGCGTTGCGCGGCCAGAGCCGTGGATCGATTTCGGATTTTTTGTAAGTCGCGGCCTGCGCCTTGATGAGTGCGGAATCGGCCAATGTGCTCGTCGGATCGTAACCGCCGGTCATGTTTACTTCGATGTCGCCGAACCCGTGCTTCGCCAGATGCGCCTTCAACGCGGCGAGCGCGTCCGCTGCTTTCATGTCAGGCACCAGACGCATGTCAATCTTCGCCACGGCGCGGTGCGGCAGAATGGTCTTGCCACCGGCACCGGTGTAACCGCCGACTAAACCTTCGATGTTCACTGTCGGCTGCGATTCGAGTCGCTCGTTAGCCTGCTCCCATGGCAGATCGTTGATCCAATGCTGCACCGAAAATAATTTCTTCGCCTGCGCTTCGCTCCGCACCTTCGAGACATCAGCGATCATCGTTTTCTCCTCCGCGCTCAATGGCCGCGGCTTCGGATAATTGTCGATCTTGATTTCGTTGCCGTCGTCAGACACAAGCGTGTTGAGCGCTTTGACCAGGTGCCATGCCGGGCTGTCCACCATCGCTTTTAGCGAAGAATGAATGTCTTTGGCCGGGCCGCGTCCCCATTTTTCGCCACTCGACACCAGCTCGAGTTCGACGACGCCCTTTGCGCCGAGGCTCACAGTGACCACTCCATCCAAATCCTGGGACGCAGAGGGCATGAAGACGCCGATGCATTTCTTCAGCGCTTCCAACACTTCGGGTCGCCTCACGAGTTGTGGGATGTGCGGGGAACCGATCTCTTCTTCGCCTTCGGCAACCATTACCAGGTTTACCGGCATCTTCTTGCCCGCGCCTTGAATGGCATGCAACGCCGCCAGGAACGCCGCTTCCGGTCCCTTTTGATTAACCGCGCCGCGGCCGACGATCACCTTGCCCAGCGGCGGTTTGTCCACAATTCGCGCCTCAGTCGGCGGCGACGTCCACTCTGCTGGATCGAACTGCTTCACGTCATACATGAAGTAGAGCCCAACCGTTTTCGGCGCGCCGGCATCGAGCGTCGCGAACACGCCCGGTTTGCCATCAGTGTTTAGGACTGTTGCCTGTTGAAATCCCGCGTCGCGCGCAAGTTTTGCCATATACTCCGCGCCTTCCGGATAACCGCGGTCCTCCGCCGCGATCGATACCTGCGCGATCCAGTCCTGCAACCGCTTCACCGCCTCGTCATGGCGTTTAGTAACTTCGGCCTTGATGTCGGCGTGGTCAGTCTCAGCTGAGGATGCATTTTGAATCGCGGCAACAAGTGCAGTCGCAGCCAGCGCGCAAATGAAATGGCAAGATGTTTTCATGGATATTACTTCTGCCTCTTCATAGGACTCCGGCAAGCATTAATCGGCCGGTGGAGCTGCTCTTTATTGCAATTGGGTAGTTGGACAGTATCCTGTCCATGATATGAAGTCGATCACCTACACGGAGGCCCGAGAGAATCTTGCGAATACTATGAACCGCGTTTGTGAAGACAACGCCCCGGTCATTATCACGCGCAACCGCGATCAGGCTGTGGTCATGCTCTCGCTCGCTGAATATGAATCGCTCGAGGAGACCGCTCACCTGTTGCGGTCTCCGGAGAATGCAAAGCGACTCCTGCGCTCCATCGACCAACTCGAACGCGGAAAAGGTGTCCGAAAGAAGTTGAAGCTGAACACGTGAATCTCGTCTTCTCAGATGATGCCTGGGAGGAGTATCTCTACTGGCAGGAGACAGATCCGCAGACGCTGAAGCGCATTCACCAAATCATCAAGGAGATCATGCGCGATCCATATCGCGGAATCGGGAAACCTGAGCCGTTAAAGCACGCGGCGCAGGGATATTGGTCTCGCCGGATCACAGGCGAACACCGGATTGTTTATCGCGTTTCCGGGGACGACGTGCGGATCGCGCAGTTGCGTCACCATTATCGACGCTAAAGCGCCAGGCTCTCTTGCTTTGGTGCGGATGCCACCGCAGTGAGCCCGCTGAACTTCTTCACGAGGTCAGCCAGCTTGGCGACGTAGTAATCAACATTTTCGTCGCGGTTTTCGGGATCGAATTCGCTGGCGGGTTTGGCAGCTTCGTACGCGGGAACTTTTTTTGGCGTGGCTTTGATGTAGTAACTGATCTGGTCGCCGGGTTTGTAATTTCGAACACTGGTCAACGCGAGCTCGTACGCAGCGGCGCGGTTCCGTGCGGAGCCGCCGATCTTGGCGCGATATTTGTCGAGTGAATCCTGGAGCGTGTCGGTCTTCATCAGCATGTCGATCTTCCATTCACGGTTCCGGATTTTTTGTTCGAATTCATTCCGCAGATCGCCAACTGCCTCGGGTTTTCCCTGCATGATGAGCTTGATCATCTCTTCGAGAAACACGCGCTGGAATTTTTCGAGTCCGCGCGACTTGAGCGCGCCACCTTTGATGATGACGTCGCCGTCTTTTGTGAGCAACGCGTAATTCTTCGCTTTATAGCTGAACATGGAGTCGAATTGCTCGTCGATTTCGACGTCGATGCCGGCCGGCAATTCTTTTGCCAGGCCTCGTTGTAGTTCCTCGATCTCGCTCGCTGTAGAGGCAGCCGTGTCGGCTGCATCGCTTTTGGACCTTGCAGGCGACACGCCTGCCTCTACAGAAGAAGCGGAAGACGGCGGCACGAAATAAATTCCGTCGGTATCGACCTCGATGACCTGCGCGCCGTGGGCATTAAGCCAGTCGATCATCTTCTTCAGTAAATCGCGACCAATCTGGGTTACCCGCGCGGCGGCATCGAAATCGGCGAAATGTCCCTGCGCAAACCCGAGGTAACCATAGAAACTGTTAAGCAAAATCTTGAAGGTGTTTTGAAGCGCCTGGAGATGGTGCTGTTTGGCGGGATCTTGCTCCGCCCGCATTTCCGCCTTCGCTTCGAGTCGAAAGGTGCGGACATCAGTCAGCAGAAGCCTGAAAATTTGCAGTTGATCTGTTGTGGGGAAGCACTCGAATTGCAACATCACCGACGGATAAAGCGAAGCGATGTCGCAATGCCAGACGTCGCGCGCCACGCCGGTGAAGAAGATGTCGGTGTAACCGCCTTCGAACGGGCGCGGCATCGGCAGCTCGGGAATGGAATGGCGTTGCCGAAAATATTCGCGCAGTAAAAGTGCATTGATGCGCGTGGCGTTGCCGCGCACAATCACGTCCTGGTAATTGTAAGGAAACATTTGCGCCTGGATGAAATAGCTCGAGCTGAGCAGGTCCGATAACGCGCGCGTTTCCCGTACGCCACATAACGCGCGTCGCCGGAACGCTTCTGAATTCTCCAGATACGCGCGCTCCAGTTCTTTGCCCGTAAGCGCCGAGACTTGTTCGTTGTCGCAGAGATCGAAATGCCGCGCGACATCCGTCCGTTCGAAACCAGCAAGAGAACGCATCCCGACATCGTAAAATTGCGCGAGCAAAAACGTATCAACGAAATGCCTGCCATCGATTGTGAACTTCGGATAATCGATGGTCTTCTCCGCGATTTGGAGCCGCGATGGCCGCGATCGGAGAAAGCCGCCGCTACGTCCCCAATCGAGCTTGGTTTTCATTTTTTTCGCGCGGGCAACGAGCAGCGGCAGATGAACCCGAAACAAATCATGACCTTCGATCACATCCGGATCGCGCTCTTTGATGAGCGCAGTGAGTC
>QHMS01000129.1 GCA_003217895.1 Verrucomicrobiota bacterium | reverse complement strand
CGTCGCGCGATCGGATGAGCAAAGCATGGGCCGCTGGCAAGAACCGCCTCGGCGCGACGGTTCGCGTGCCTGATGTGCCGGTGCAGAGCGAGCAGTTGCGCCCCCACGCGCGCCAACTCGGCCGGT
The DNA here is from genome assembly GCA_003217895.1 of Verrucomicrobiota bacterium. Lineage (GTDB taxonomy): Bacteria > Verrucomicrobiota > Verrucomicrobiia > Chthoniobacterales > UBA10450 > Udaeobacter. Next base: position 9,693 of record QHMS01000129.1, on the reverse strand, counting down.
TGATCTGGCGTTTTAATGTCGCCGTCAACCGGGCGTTGATCACCTATCGCGAACCGATTCTCGACATGCAGCTTGTTCAGGAACGCATCGCGAACGCGGCAATGGATCTCTTTGCATCAACGTGTGTTCTCAGCCGGCTGGACAGCGAAATCCGATTCGCTCGTCGAAACGGCGATGCGGCAGCGCCCGATCATTCCGCTGCCGATCTGTTTTTGCGGCAATCGTTTCGCCGCGTTCGCGGTTTCCTCGGCGCACTGACGGACAACGACGATAAGGCTGTGCTCGCTGCAGCAAAGTCATGCCTGGCCAAGCGAACTGGCTGATGAGAAGCCCAAGTTCGAAGCTTGCTCTACATTAATTTGGCCGTTCGCTTTTACACCGACAAAGACGCCGATCTTCGCTGGCTCAAAGGAAAAACGTGCGCTGTGATCGGCTTTGTCGCCCAAGGCCATGCGCACGCCCTCAACTTCCGCGATAGCCGCATGGAGGCAAAGCTCAAGCGCGCCCGATTGGAAAAGTTTGGCGCGCGACTGCGGAGCCTAACGAGTTGGAAATAGAAAAGCTAGAAAAACAAACCACACGTGGCGTTGCCGTGTCAGGCAACGTACCACCCACCCAACTCCGGTTTTTGGCGGAGTTACTTAGTCTAGCCCAGCGGGCAATAAACTAGTTGCCGGTTGGGAGCGCAGCAGTTGCGGTCACTTGGCCGCCGCCCTCCGAGGCACGGCCGATCACCGTTAGCGGGCTCCCGGTGGTCGGAACTACTCCGAAGTACCTTACGCATGGTAGCGGAATGCCAGAGGCGATGGTCTTCACATAGCAGATTTTTGCGACCGTTGGTTGAGCAACCACATTCTTGCCCGGGTCCGCGAACGCCGATGTGCAAAATGCCAGCGCGAGCAGGATGCCTACATATGTTTTCATACCGGGATTGTGAGCCCGCTTCGAGTTTTGCGCAAGGAAATTCCAAGTGCGTCGAAGCGACAATTTTAGCCACGTGATTGGCCAAGCCCCCACGGGCGAATGCAAGCCTTCAGTCTGCCCAGAGAAAGTGTTCCAAGCGCAGATGATTCAGCCGGGCCTTGGCTTCATCACTTCGGTTTCCACCCGCCGCTGCCAGGCGCTCGTAAATTGCAGCCGCGGACTCCCATTTCGAGTCTTCCTCCAAAAGCCGCGCGGCATTAAATCCGGCCTTGTAGTACCAGAAGAGCTCACGTTGTCCGTATGGGCGTCCCGCAATTGCGGGATCGTCCAGGATTTTGTAAAACGTCTCGCGCGCGCCGGCGCGGTCGTTTTTCTTTTCAAGACAGAGAGCCTTTTTGAATAGCGCCTGGTTGCGCCAGTGAGCGGGCTCGCTGTCGTCCGACGCCAGTTGGTCATAAATTTCGATGGCGTGCTGGTAATTTTCGCTCTCTCCCATCTCGAAAAAAATGTCGCCCTTGCCGCAAAGCGCTTCCCTTTTCTCAGACTGCGGAGCGTCGCTTTTGAGCACTTCATCGTACAATGCGAGAGCATCTTTGGGCTTACCAAGCTTGCGCTCAATGAGGGCTTGTTCATTGCGCGCGGACCATCGCATCATACCATTTTTCTGCACGACCTGATCGAACAGAACAATCGCCCGATCCAATGAATGCTCGCCCATGCTCGACAGAGCCGATTCAGCCGCAAAAAAAAGTGCTCTTTCCGCGAGGGATTGATCAGGATTTTGTTGCGCGATAATTTCAAACTGAGTCTGCGCGTTTGCGAAATCCTGGCGCCGATAATAAAGCTCCGCTAATTTCATCCGAACTTCCGGAGTGAAGGACGAGAGCGCGTGTTGTTCCAGAAATCGCTTTGCCAACTCAATTACTTTCGTCTCGTTTTCACCGGCTGATTCTTCTACCCAGATGCTGAGATAAGCGGCGCGCTCCATCGCTGCGGCCGTCGGGGCCGACTCGGCTGCGCGGCCCAAATTTTTGCGTGCTTGATCCACGCGCGGCGGCGACGAGTGAAAGGACAGTTCAGCCAGGGCAACCCATGCTTCAGACACGCGCGGATTCTTGGGAAAATCGCGGATGAACTGCTGCAACGATGCCTCCGCTTTTTTGTCGCCTTTCGCGGCCTGCATCAGACCTTCCTCCAATCGCAAATTGGCGCGAGACTCTTTGTCGCCTCCCTGCTGCTCCAACTCGGTGTAGTCAACCAGGAAACGGGCGTGGTTGCCAAGTTGCAACCAGCCGCTGGAGGCATTGAAGAGCGCAGCTTTTGCCCAGGGCGAATTGGAATGCGCGATTTGTTCGAAAGCCGCGGTCGCGGTATCAAACCGCTTCGCCAGATGGTGCGCTTGCGCGGACAAAAAATCGATGCGAGCCAGCAAAGGCGGCTCCGGATGCAGCAAACGTGCGTCATCCAGGATCGTAATTGCCTCATCGAAATGGCGGTCTTGGATTTCAAATTGTGCAAACTCAAGAAGGGCACGTGCGATCACGGGGGATTTGATGGTAGTGCGCCGCAGGTCGGAAAATAGTTGTCGGGCTCGCTCCCTCCGCCCGGCGCGAATTTCCAGCCGAGCAAGATACCATCGCGCAAATGCTCGCCGCGGCTCTTCTGGCCTGCGGACCCATTTCTCCAGTTCGTTACGCGCCGGTCTGTTCTCTGTTCGATATAGCTCATCTAATTTTTCGAAAAGAAGAGGCAGATCCGGATCTGCCGGGTGAAGATCGATAAACTGCTCGACGATATCGTCTCCAGCTTGCGGAGTCTTCAGTTGCAGGTGCGCTTCGGCTATGCCGAAGAGTGCCGCGATGAATATAGCGTGACCGGCTTTCTCCGGTCTTTTTAGGAGCGCTTGAAACATACCGAGTGCTCTTTCTGGTCGCTGCAAAATCAGCTCCAAGCGTCCGCGCAACAGGCGCTTTTCTCTCCGCTCGGCAACCGATGTGGGCTTTATTTCTTCCAAGAGCCGCTGCGCACCAGGAGCATCGCCCATTTCAATGTATAGTTCTGCCGCTCGTACCTGCGCTCGGTGAGCCCATTCTTTGTTATGGAAAAGAAGGTCAAGCTTTCTCAAAGCGTCTTCTCGCTTTCCTAACGCGCGCAGCATCTCCGCTGCCCCAAAAGTGGCTGCCACGCGAAACGGTGAAGCTTGGTCGTTAGCCAATTGCTCATAGAGCGGCAGCGCATCGGTCCATCGATTCAGGCCCGCGAAGGCTTGGGCGCGCCAGAACTTTGCCCATGGGAGTTCGCGTACTCGAGCATCTGCCAACAAGACAAGCGTATCTTCGGACTCTTTTGCAGCCACTTGGGCTTCGGCAAGTTTCTCGGCGACGGTGCGCCATTCGGCATCGGGCCGATTCCTGTTTAGCAAGGTCTGCAACCGCTCGACAGCCACCTCGGGCACGCCTTCTGAAAGTGGCGCGCTCGCTTGGGCGAGTTCAGCGGAAATGTCGGCGCGCACGAATGGCGCCAGTATGCCCATGAAACCAATGAGACCTATGTGCCTTATGAGCATCATGTTTTGTCCAGGACCCGCCGCAGATATTTGCCGATATGACTCTGCGAGACATCGGCAACTTCTTCCGGAGAACCTGCTCCTACTACCTCGCCGCCGCTTTCGCCACCTTCAGGTCCCAGATCGATGATCCAGTCGGCGCATTTGATCATCTCCAGATTATGTTCAATCACAATCACTGTATTCCCTGCATTGCGCAGCTTCATTAACACTTGCAGCAATTTCTCAATATCTGCGAAATGCAATCCAGTCGTCGGTTCATCGAGAATGTAAAGGGTGCGCCCGGTTGCCTTTTTCGCAAGCTCTGTCGCCAGTTTCACGCGCTGCGCTTCGCCGCCCGAAAGAGTTGTCCCAGCCTGGCCAAGGCGCAGATAGCCAAGACCAACATCCAGCAGTGAGTCTAACTTTTCTGAAATGCTGGGCACGTTGCGGAAAAAGCGTGCTGCCTCATCGATGGTCAGATCGAGCACATCAGCGATATTCTTGCCTTTGTAAGTAATCTCGAGTGTCTCACGGTTGTAACGCTTGCCATGGCACACTTCGCATTCGACGTACACGTCTGGCAGAAAGTGCATCTCGATTTTGATTAACCCGTCCCCCTCGCAGTTTTCGCAACGGCCGCCTTTGACATTGAAACTGAAACGGCCTGCGTTATATCCACGCACGCGCGCCGTCGGCAATTGCGCGAACAACTCACGTATGGGCGTAAAGGCGCCCGTGTAGGTGACAGGATTTGACCGCGGCGTTCGGCCAATCGCGCTCTGGTCAATCACGATTGCCTTGTCGATCTGTTCCACTCCTCGAAGCGTCCGATGAGCGCCCGGTTTCTCTTTCGCGTTGTAGAAACGCCGGAACAACGCGCGCCGCAGAATGTCATCTACCAGAGTAGATTTGCCGCTACCTGAGACGCCGGTCACACAGGTAAGACAGCCAAGAGGAAAGGATACGTCGATTTTCTTGAGGTTGTTTTCAGTTGCGCCGACCACTGTAAGCCAGCTATCGGGTCGCGGCCGAATGCGCTGCTTGGGAACGGGAATGCGCGCGCGTCCGGAAAGATAATCGCCTGTTAAAGAATTCTTCGCGCGTAGGATGTCGTTAAGTTTCCCTTGCGCCACGATTTCCCCGCCGCGCGGGCCTGCGCCCGGACCAAGATCGATAATGTGGTCGGCAGCCCGGATCGTTTCTTCATCATGCTCAACTACAATGACCGAATTACCCAGATCACGAAGGCGCCACAGTGTCCCCAGCAACCGCGCATTGTCGCGCTGATGCAACCCAATGCTGGGTTCATCCAAAATGTAAAGAACCCCGGCAAGGCCGGAGCCGATCTGTGTCGCCAATCGGATTCGCTGTGCCTCGCCCCCGGACAGCGTCCCACTTTGCCGATCGAGCGTGAGATAACCTAGCCCGACTTCAACAAGGAATTGCAAGCGCGATTGAATTTCGCGCACCACATCTGTCACAATGGTTTGTTGTTGCACAGTCAGCTCGAGCGCACCAATAAATCGAGCGGCCGCTTCGATCGTCAGCTCACTGAACTGGTGAATGTTCAGTTCGCATCCGTGCCTGCCCGCCGTAGCCTCGGCGGAGGCGGGTCGATCCTTTACGGTAACGGCAAGAACTTCCGGTTTGAGTCTTGCTCCATTGCATATCTTGCACGGTTCGCGGGTCATGAACGAGCGAATGCGATTACGGGTAAATTCGCTCTGAGTTTGCTCGTAAAGCCGCTGCATTTGCGGCACAAGCCCTTCGAAAGGTTTGGCGACTTTCCGTTCGCCATTGTCACTGAAATTCATTTCAATGGGCGTCCCCTTCGTGCCGAAGTAAAGCGCGTTTTTGAATTGCTCTGGCAAATCGCGAAAGGGAACATCTTCATCGACGTGAAAGTGTTTCACCAGCGCCGTCTGCAAATGGCGATAGTATGCCTGCATCCGCTTTGTCCCGCGCCGCCACGGCGTGATTGCTCCTTCGGCTAGCGTTTTGTCGGGATCGGAAATCATCAGGTCTGGATCGCAGACCAATTGCGTGCCGAGCCCATGGCAAGCCGGGCATGCCCCAAGATGACTGTTGAAAGAGAAATGTTTGGGAGTCAGCTCGCCCAACGTGAATCCGGTCTCAACGTTTCCGTAATCAGTGGAGTAACGCTGTTCTTCCCACTCTTCTTCTGGTTGAGCGTTGAGCGTTGAGCGTTGAGCGTTGAGCGTTGAGCGTTGGACGTTGTTGGTGTTTGTCGCAAGACAACGACGCGGTTCCCACCCCATTTGAGGGCAGTTTCAATTGAATCTGTCAGGCGCACACGAATCCCATCGCGCATGACCAGCCGATCGACTACCGCCTCGATCGTGTGCCGACTGTTCTTGTTGAGCCGGATCGGCCGTGGCCGATCCAACTCGGTAATCTGGCCGTCAATCCGCGCGCGAACGAATCCTTCACGTCTAATCTTTTCGATCACATCCCGGAATTCGCCCGTTTGCTTGTCGATCAGCGGCGCTAGCAAAATAATTTTCGCCCCCGGCCTGTATGCAAGGATCTGATCGACAATTTGCTGAGGCGTTTGGCGACTCAGCGGCTGGCCAGTCAGCGGATCGTGTGGCTGACCCACGGCGGAAAAAAGGATGCGGAGATAATCGTAAATTTCGGTCGTGGTCGCGATTGTCGATCTTGGGTTGGCGCCGGCGCTGCGTTGTTCGATGGCAATCGCTGGCGAGAGCCCCTGGATAAAATCAACATTCGGCTTTTCCATCTGGTCGAGGAATTGCCGCGCATAAGCGGAGAGACTTTCGACGTATCGACGTTGCCCCTCGGCATAAAGAGTATCGAAAGCCAACGAGGACTTCCCCGAGCCACTCAGGCCCGTAATGACAACGAGCTTCTCCCGTGGAATCTCCACATGAAGGTTCTTGAGATTGTGCTGGCGGGCACCACTAATTTTGATAACTTGCGCAGGCATTCTGACGAGGAATGTCAAACCTATTAGTCAAGCACAGCCATTCCGTTTCTCCAGCGAAATTGCGTTATCGAGAGTACGCCAGAATGCCCGCTGCAGTGAAATTCCGCTGGCATTTTAAAGATGAAAGTCTCAATCGTAATCCCCTGTTATAATGAAAGGGACACGATCGAGAGGATCGTTGAGGCCGTTCGCGAAGCACCGTTGCAAAGCAGAGAGATCATTGTAGTGGACGATTGTTCCCAAGACGGGACGCAGGCTCTGCTCCGGGAGAAAGTTTCGCAGATGGTTGATCGCGTTATTTACCATCCGGTAAATCAGGGCAAGGGAGCGGCCCTGCGCAGCGGATTCGCAGCGGCGACTGGCGATTTTATTGTGGTGCAGGATGCAGATCTCGAATACAGCCCAGAAGATTATCCTCTGCTTCTCGAGCCGCTTATCTCAGGTAAAGCGGACGCAGTTATTGGATCCCGGTTCATGGGCGGGCGGCCACATCGCGTCCTTTTTTTCTGGCACATGGTCGGCAACAAGTTTTTGACGCTGCTTTCCAACATGCTCACCAATATGAATCTGACCGATGTGGAAACAGGCTACAAGGCCTTCAGGGCCACACTTATCAAATCGATCCAAATAGAAGAAGATCGGTTTGGCGTTGAGCCCGAAATTATCGCCAAACTCGCCCGCACAGGCTGTAGAGTTTACGAAGTGGGGATCTCATACAGCGGACGCACCTATGCAGAGGGCAAGAAGATCAATTGGAAGGACGGTTTTAGGGCGATTTTTGCGATCTTCAAATAAAACCTCGACCGGCGCAGAGTATGACGGAAGCTACTGTTCAAAGAGCAAAAGTGTTCGCCTTTACCGCGCATGCCTCGCGGGTGCGGCGCGGATTGGATCAACCGCAAGGGGATGTTATTTAAAAGCTGCCAAGCCGGCGTTATTCCATTGACCGTCGAGCATGCCAGCCGCCGGGGCCGTGTTCGGTGCGCAACTTGCGCGCGACCACGATTATTCGGGCCATGTGCTGTGTCTGGATCAAGCTCGGCAGAGGCACTTTCTTGACTTCCTGGACATCAGTGAATCCGATCAGTTCCAGATCCTTTTTCAGGACCGGCGTGCTCAGCGCCCAAAAATTGGTCGTATCGTTATTTTGTCCGTACATAAAATAACAGATATTGGGATCCTCAGGATGATCATAGACCTGAGTCTCGAGGGCGATGTAACCGCCGAGTTTCAGATTCTCGAAACTTCGCTGGAGCGACAGCAACGGATTGGGCAGATGATACAACGTGCCAAAATGAAGGATGACATCGAACTCGCCGGGACGGCTGAATGTTTCCGCACTGGCCAGCTCAAATTCACACGAGATGCCTGCCAGCGCAGCAAGAAAACGCGCCGCCTCGACATGACGCGGGACAATATCGATGCCTGTGACCGAAAATTGGTATTCCAAAGCGGCATGGATTGAGTTGTAACCCGCATTGCAGCCGATATCCAGCAGGCGGCCGCCTGCAAGTTCTCCGAGAGGGAATACAGAGGCGGCGTCCCTGAATTTTTTCAAGGGCGATTCGGAAAACAGCGTAAGCCGGGCGCAATTGAGTGTCGAAACCCCATTATCAAAGTCCAGGCGATGGCTCCACGGTTCCCAAAGCCGCAGCTTTTCCTGCAACGCCTCCGGCGAGAGCGACGTGTGCAGCGTGAGAAAATCGGCTTCCATTGCAACCTCCGTAAGGACTGGCGCGAGGAAGATTCAAGCACAACGATTCTTTTCCTCCAGCTAAATTGTGTTACTTGAATCAGATCTGCGATTAAGATGGAACCGAGAACGGCAGTGATGAAAGCTGTGTCGAACGAGCGCGAGACCAGCAGAGAGGTCTGGGGACCGCCCGCGCTTGAGCAGAGACGCGAGCGTACCCGCGATCATCTGGCCAAAATTGCCGTTCGACGCCAGAGCTGGATCAACCGCAACAGGTACTACTACGAGCTGCTAAACCGGCTTCTCCGTTTTTTAGTGGAACCGCAGAAAAGAGTTCTCTCAGTTCGCTGCGACATCGGCAACCTTTTGGCCGTCGTTGGGCCGAGTAAGGGCAAAGGTATCGACATCTGTGGTGAGATCGTGGACATCGCGCAGCAACTAAATCCGTCTTTTGAATTTATGGTTGCTTTTCCAGACAAGGAGGAATTCCAGCAAGCTTTCAAGCCGGACGAAAAATTCGATTACATCCTCTTTAACGACATTGGCGACACGGTGGATGTGCTTCAAGCTCTGCGCAATTTGACGCCGCTTTGCCAGAGACATACTCGTGTGTTGGTTACAACTTACAACCATCTTTGGGAGCCACTCGTTACCTTCGCCGAGTGGTCAGGGATGAAGGTGCCGCGCACCGAGCAGAACTGGCTTTCCACGGCTGATATCCGAAATCTGTTGAAGCTGGCTGGTTTTGAAGCTCTCGAGACGCATCGAATCGTCCTTTTACCGAAATATTTGCCGTTGTTGTCGAGCTTTCTAAATCGTTTTTGCGCGCGCCTGCCGTTTCTGAGCAAACTTTGCATGACGCAGGTGGTCGTTGCACGAATGATGCCAACCCCCTTTTTGCCGGAAAAGCTTTCAGCGTCAGTCGTCATTCCGTGTAAAAATGAGAAAGGAAATGTGGAGGATGCCGTTCGCCGCGTTCCGTCTTTAGGGGGCTGGACAGAGATAATTTTCTGTGACGATCAATCGACCGATGGCACGGCTGAAGAAGTGTTGCGAGTACAGGCGCTCTATCCGGAAAAGAATATTCGTCTTCAGCATGGGCCGGGAGTTTGTAAATCGCGAAACGTCTGGACAGGTTTCAACGCTGCGACCGGCGATATTTTGATGATCCTCGATGCCGATCTGACGACGATTCCCGAGGAGTTGCCTTATTTCATCGATGTTATTGTTTCTGGGCAGGCGGAGTTTGTTAACGGTTCCCGCCTGGTCTATCCCGTGCCAAAGGGGGCGATGACCGGTGCAAACATGCTGGGCAACAAGTTTTTCAGCGTCGCTTTCACCTATTTGCTCGGCCAACGAGTAAAGGACACTTTATGCGGCACAAAAGTCCTTTGGAGAAGTGACTGGGAGCGGATTAAACCAATGCTCGGAAGCTGGGGAACCGAAGACCGCTGGGGAGACTATGAACTGTTATTTGGCGCCGCAAAGTTGAACCTTAAAATTCTGGACTTGCCGGTCCACTACCAGGAACGCATTTACGGTTCCACGAAGATGACCAAG
>QHMS01000128.1 GCA_003217895.1 Verrucomicrobiota bacterium | reverse complement strand
GCGTGAGGGTTGCGCGCAAGCTCCTCAGCGGCCAAATTGATTGCGTGGGGAGCGTTTCCTTCTAACGTTCCACTTCATTTTACGGGAAAACCATGGCCGATGCCGCAAACAAATACGCCGAGAACGTAGCGGGCAAATTTTACGTCGATGATCAATGCATCGACTGCGATTTGTGCCGTGAAACCGCGCCTGCCAATTTCAAGCGGAACGATGACGGTGGCCATTCGTACGTCTATAAACAGCCGGAGACGCCAGAAGAAGAGGGACTCTGCAAAGAAGCCATGGAAGGCTGTCCGGTCGAAGCGATCGGCAACGACGGGAACGGCGCGTAATCCTGTAGCGGCGGTTTGTAACGCCGAATCCCATGGCCAAGCAACGCAATCGGCGCTCAGCCGCCTCCGCAAAGCTTCGGCGTGGCAGGCAGAGCGCCGCTACAATTCCTGTCGCACTAAGCATCGCAGGCTCGGACAGCAGCGCCGGCGCGGGCATTCAGGCCGACCTGAAAACGTTTTCCGCTCTCGGTGTTTATGGATTGACCGCCGTGACGTGCATCGTCGCGGAAGTTCCCGGCAAAGTTTCGCGAATTGAACCGGTCAGCGCGAGGATTGTTCGCGAGCAGATAGAAGTGCTTGTTAAAAATTTCCCGATCGGCGCGATTAAGACCGGCCTGCTTTGCTCCGCGGAAATCATTTCTGCCGTGGCGAAGGCGATACGAAGCATGCACAGAAATTCTGCGTCACCTGTTCCAGTTGTGATCGATCCGGTCATTGTCGCCACGAGCGGCGATCCACTTGTTGAGCCGGCAGCCATCGAAACCTACGAGAAGGAGTTATTTCCGCTCGCCAGCTTGATTACGCCAAATCTCAATGAAGCGGAGCGATTGCTCGGAACGGAAATCAAAGACCGGCAAGCGATACGTCGTGCCGGGAAAAGGCTGGAGAGAGAATTTGGAACTGCAATCCTTGTCAAAGGTGGCCATCTGGAAGGCGACGCGGCTCTCGATCTACTTTTTATTGGTGGAAAAGTTGTCGAGTTTTCGGCCCCGAAAGCTTTCGGGGTCGCAACGCACGGTACCGGCTGCACCTATTCAGCAGCGATTTCGGCTGGCCTTGCATCCGGCCTGGCGCTGGAAGAGGCGATCCGGCGAGCCAAGAAGTTTGTGGCTGAAGCAATCGCGCAACATTTTCGATGGACGTCGCCTTCCGGAAAAAAGCTCGACGCGCTTAGGCATTTGTTGTGACGCAGACAATCCTGTCTGCGCTCAAAACTTCGCAGGCAAGATTGGAACTGTCGGAGTCGCAGTTTCGTTTGGAGTTCCGCGTTCACGCGGTCCAGCGCCGTGGCAGCGTAGCCGCCTAAAGCCGGAACTCCGAACATCGCAGACGGAAATTGCATGCGTCACAGTTTTTTTTCCCAGCGTCTCAACTCCAGCGCTTCGAGCGCAGCCGCGGTTTCCGCCTGTTTTTTGCTGCGGCCAGTGCCCTGGCCAAGAATAATTTCCTCCCAAACAACTTGGGAGACAAACGTCTTTTCATGCTCCGGCCCACTCTTCGAAATTAATTCGTAGGCCGGACTGTGCGGCGAAATGCTTTGTAACAGCTCCTGAAGATCGCCTTTGGGATTAATGTCCACGGGCTTTTCTGCCAGTTCCTCGAGATCGGCGCGGGTCTGCGTCAGAATGAATTTTTTGGCTATTTCGAAGCCGCCGTCGAGGTAAAGCGCGCCAATGAGCCCTTCGAAAGCATCGGCCAATGTGGATGTTCGTTCCCGGCCACCGCTGGCTTCCTCGCCGCGGCCCATCAAAATGTATCTTCCGAGATCGAGCGTGGCGGCATGCATCCTCAACGCTTCTCGAGAAACCAGACGCGACCGCAGTTTGGTAAGTTGTCCTTCGGCTTCGATTCGAAAGTGTTGAAACAAATATTCGGTAATAACGAGCTGGAGCACAGCATCACCCAAAAACTCCAAGCGCTGATAATCAAAATGATAACGTTGCGCCTCATGGCCCAGGCTGGGGTGGGTCAGTGCTTCCGCCAGTAGAAGCGAATTGCGGAACTTATAACCGATGCGTTCTTCGAGCGGCGTCACACCGCTGTCATTCTGGGCGAAATTGGAGACTCTCGTCAATATTACAGTTCGCGTACATCGAAGAAGCCCAAAGCGTTTCATAATGTCATTCCCAGCGAAGCGAAGAATCTCAGATCAATCTGGATCGACACGCCCGGAAATGGATCAGAGATGTTTCGCTTCGCTCAACATGACACCAGTGCGGCTGACGCAGACTAGATCGCTGCAGGTCGAATCTCCGCTATCGTTTTTGATAAACCTCCAGCGAGGTCACTACATCCAGCGCGCGTTGCAAAACTGGATCGTGCGGCGGCGGCTTTTCCGGCGCGCGCCCACGGCGTTGCTGCGCCGCTTCTGCTGCTTCCACCTCGGGATTGGTTCCGGCCAACAACGCCGCTTCGTTCATATGCGGCCGGCCGGCTTCGTAAACAAACAGGCTCATTCCTTTTTCGCCGCTTAATTGAAAAATCTGCCGCTTGTCCGCCAGCGACATCTCGACAGGCAAATCTGGCTTTACTCCCTCGGGAAATAATGAACGCCCCTCGGGGGAAATCATTTCAGAAACTGCGAGGCGGAGAATTTTGCCATTCGGCAATGGCAAATCCGAATATTCGGCAGCGCGACCCGCAGTCGGTTGTCCAATGACTAGCGCTTTGTCATAAAAACGCAGTGCAGCGGCGATCGCTTCGGCCGCGCCGGCTGTGTCGCTATCAGCGAGCACCATCACCAGGCCGCGAAACGCAGGATCACGATCAGAAGTAAATACGCGATCCTGACGTCTGGCTGGTTTACGCAACGTTAAAATCGCTTTCCCCTTCGGACACAATCGCTTCGCAAATTCCGCCACCACCGCCAAATCATCCGTCGCCTGGCTGGCGCGAAGATCGACGATGAGCGCATTCACGTTTTTCCCGGCGAAAGTGCTGAGATTTTTGTCCAAGGTTTGGAGGTTCGCGTTGTTTAGCGACCCGAGGCGCACATACCCGACAGTTCCTGCGATCACCTCGTTGTAAAAGACGCTTGGCGCCGCACCCGATGGGTTCTCCTTGTTAGGCAAAATCATTACGCCCCGGGGCAACCGCACGAGCAGACCTTCGACGGTTGCCCGACTCAACTCTGTGTCGGTGATTGCGTCTGGATCCGTGAAATTACTTTTCAGCAGCGTGATGACCGCTTGTAGATCGGCTGGGCCTAACGAATTAACCAAATCTTGCGTAGTCGGTGTGACCGACGGCGAAGCCGCTGGCAGCGCAGGCGATTTCGACGGGACTTGCGGCGCCCTTCCTCCTGGGGGAGGCGGTGCAGTCGGTGCCGGCGATTGCGCGGCAAGATTCGCAGCAAGGATAGAGATGGCAACTGAGCAGAGCAGCAACCTAGATTTCACGATGATTTGCCGATGTTAACCGGAACCGCGCTCAGAGCAATGTCCCGCCTGTAATGACAGTTATCGAAATGGATGCGTGAGACGGCGTCGTACGCGCGTTCGCGCGCATCTTCAATGGTTGACCCAAGTGCAGTGACCGCGAGAACGCGCCCGCCCGCGGTTTTAATTTCGCCGCCGTCACGCTTGGTTCCTGCATGAAAAACCTGAACGTCTTGAAGCTTCGCAGCGTCGCAGAGACCTGAAATCGTTTTCCCGGTTTCGTATTTGCCTGGATAACCGGCAGAGGCGAGCACGACGGTCACCGTTGCCCACGTGTCCCATTCAATCGCACAGCCGTTGATCGTTCCATCAATCGTTGCTTCCAATAGTGGCAGTAGATCCGATTTCATTCGGGGCAAAAGCGCCTGCGTCTCCGGATCGCCGAAACGGCAATTGAACTCCAGCACACGCGGGCCTTCGCTCGTGATTATCAAGCCGGGATAAAGAAGTCCGCAAAATTCGATTCCCTGCTGGAGGAAACCGCGTAACACCGGCCGCATGATTTCCGTCTCGAACTGAGATTGCAATTTGCCATTCCAATTGTCGGCAGGACTGAACGCTCCCATACCGCCCGTGTTCGGACCTCGATCGCCATCCAGCATGCGCTTGTGATCGCGGGCCGATTCCAACAGAAGATAATTTTTTCCGTCCACGAGAGCGTGCAGCGAACATTCCGTGCCGCGCAAAAATTCCTCGATCACGATGCGCCGGCCTGCATCGCCGAAGCGACCCTGATTCATCATCTCATCAATAGTCGACCTTGCGGTAGCCGCGTCGGCGGCGATGGTTACCCCCTTACCCAGCGCCAGGCCGTCTGCCTTGATTACCACCGGAAATTTCGCCAGCTGACAGTAGCGGAGCGCCTCGCCGCTATCGGAAAATGTGCGCGCTTCAGCAGTCGGGATTTCCTGCGCGCGCATCAGTTCTTTTGCGAAAATTTTCGACGCCTCTATGCGCGCTGCCGATTTCGTCGGGCCGAACGCGCGCAATTTTTCAGCGGTGAACAGATCGACAATTCCCGCAGCAAGCGGATCGTCCGGACCAACCACTGTCAAATCGACACGATTTTCTTTCGCGAAACGAACGAGTCCCTCCAAATCACTTGCGGCAAACGCGACATTCTCGGCAATTTCCCCGGTGCCTCCGTTTCCCGGCGCACAGAAAATTCGCTCCGCATGCGGAGACTGTCGCAATTTCCACGCAAGAGCGTGTTCGCGGCCGCCGCTGCCAATTACCAAAATTTTCATCAAGGACGATGAATGGTAGGGATAGCGCGTCGCGCTGTCCAGGTTGTCGCACCGCGGCGTCCCTGGCAATCAGCGTGATTCAGCCGGCAGAATCGGCAATTCCAATTTCTCGGTATGCCGAATGGCTGTGAGGCTGGCGCTGACGCCGATTTGTTCGCCGACCAGTACCTTGTGCAAGTGGTGCACGCTCCCGATGGGCTGACCATTGAACGCCACAATCAGATCGCCTTGGCGTAGTCCGGCGCGTTCGGCGGGACTGTTCCTCTCAACTGAGACAACAAGCACACCCGTTTCCAGCGGCAGATTATAAAATCGAACCACGCGACGATGGAGCGGCACATTTTGACCGGCAACACCGATATAGCTGCGCCGGATTCTCCCGTCGCGAATCAGCCATCCGGCGACGAGCCTGGCTGTGTTGCTCGCAATGGCAAAGCAGATGCCTTGCGCAGGGCGAATCATGGCCGTGTTCACGCCGATTACTTCCCCCGCGGAATTGACGAGCGGGCCGCCGGAATTGCCCGGGTTCAGCGCCGCATCGGTCTGAATGATGTTGTCGATTAAGCGGCCCGACTGCGAATACATCGACCGCCCGAGCGCGCTGATCACGCCCTCGGTTACGCTCGCTTGGAAACCGAACGGATTTCCAATCGCGACCGCCAACTGGCCAACGCGCAAGCTCTCGGAATCCGCCAGGCGCACATGAACTAACTGCGGGGCATCGATCCGGATCACGGCCAGATCGGTTTCGGGATCATCGCCAATGAGCTCTGCCGGGTAATCGCGTCCACCCGAAAGATTCACGACGATGCGAGTTGCCGCGTGGACGACATGGCTATTGGTTAAAATGAAACCATCTGGAGTAATCACAAATCCCGAACCGTTTCCTGCGATGTCGCGCCGCTGATTTTCGCTCCGTTGTTGGACTTCGATGTTCACCACGGAAGGCGCGACGCGTTCGACCGCGCTCACTACTGCGCGCGAGTATTCGTCTAAAAGCGCTGCGTCAGCGGTCCCTGTTGCCGACTCGTTATGCGAGGGGTGCTCCGAGTTTGCTTCGCTAAGCAAAAATTCCGGGCTCGCAGCCCGTTCGAAATTTGTCGTTGTCATAGTATGAAAAATTTCGAACTGACCAATCCATCCGTCAACTACATACCGATTTAATCCATACACATTATTTAGGATGTTGCTCTCACTGGTGCTTGGATTAAAAGAGTGCATGGCCAAAATGTCTTCTCCTCCGTCAGTCTTGGAACCGCAATGCCCGTCACGACTTGTGCTCGACCGGATTGCCGACAAATGGACTGCGCTCGTTATTCAGATCCTGGCGCGGGGCACGATGCGTTATGCAGAGCTGCAACGCGCGATCGGCGGGATTTCGCAAAAGATGCTCACACAGACTTTGCGCAGCCTCGAGCGCGACGGCCTCGTGCAACGGAAAGTCCATCCAGTCG